>JBOHAW010000257.1:0-3984 GCA_050697975.1 Gaiellaceae bacterium | reverse complement strand
CCTCCCAACCGCGCCGAGGTCCGGGCGTAGCCCGGCGCCGTCCAGTCAGGCCGCGCGGCCGGGAGCGGCCCCCACGCGGCCGCCCGGAGAGCACGGATGTCGGAGCGAAGCTCGCCTGCCTGCTGCCTGAATACGTCGACAGACTCGAGCACACGGAGCGTCGCGTCGAGCTGCGCGGCGTGCCGGTAGAAGGCGTCGAAGGCCGCTTCGACCGCATCGCGGTCGTAGCCGCGCTCGACGGACGGGAGATCCTCGATCCTCGGCAGCCGCTCGCGCGGCGCCTCGCCCTCGCCCCAGCCGTCCGGCGTCCAGCCCCCTTCCGTCATCGCGTAAGTATGACCATCGCCTCTGCCGGCCGAGCCCCGCTCGAGCAGCGCGACCGGGAACGCGGACACGAGCGAAGCGACCCGGACGCGCCCCTCGAGCTCGGTCTCTGCGCCGGTGATCGCGTCGCGCCAGCGCCCCGAGACGGCCGCCGGCACGTCGATCTCGGCCTCCTCCCAGCCGTTCAGCAGCGGCACGACGACGAGAACGTCCTTTCCGCGCAGGAACGCGCACGTTCGCGGGCCGGCGTCGAGCGGCATGTACGCGCCCGCGAACGAGGCCGGGCGCCGCGCGCGGAGCTCGAGCGCGCGCGCGATCGTCGTCAGCTTCGCCGTCTCGCGGGTCGGCGAGGCGCCCGCCCTCACCTCGGCGAGCAGCCGGCGCCGCCGCTCCCAGTCGACCGGCCGGCGGTTGTCGGGGTCGACGAGCGAGAGCGCCTCGAGCTCGTCGCCCTGGTAGACGTCCGGGATGCCCGGCGAGGTCAGCTTCAGGAGCAGCTGGCCGAGCGCCGCACGCTCGCCGCGCTCGGCCGCCGCGGCAACGAACGGGCGGAAGCCTTGCAGGAAGGGCTCGTGCTCGAGGAGCCGGCGGGCGAAGCGCTTGACCGCGCCTTCCCACTCGAGGTCGGGCTGGACCCAGTTGGTGTTCCGCTTCGCCTCCCGCAGCGCCTTCTCCACGTACGCCTCCAGCCGGTCGGGCTCGATCGGCCAGGCGCCGGCGAGCGTCTGGTAGAGCAGGTACTCCTCGCCGGGATCGGGAGCGCCGCCGCTCCGCAGAGGCGCGTTGACCTCGTACCAGTGCAGCACGAGGTCACGCCACGCGCCGACCACCTCGGACAGGGCGCCGATGCGCGCCCTGACGTCGCCGCTCCGCTTCGTGTCGTGGGTCTGCGTCGTCAGCAGCGCGCGCGGGAAGCGCAGGGCCCGCCGGATGCTCGCGGCGTGGAACTCCTCGACGGAAAGGTTGAAGCGGCCCGGGTTCCCGCCGACCTCGTTCAGCGAGACGAGGCGGTGGTAGCGGTAGAAGGCGGTGTCCTCCACGCCCTTCGCCATCACCGGGCCGGTGGTCTGCTGGAAGCGGGTGACGAAGGCGTCGTGGCCGCGCTCCTCGAGCAGGAGGATCCGCTCGAGGTGGTCGGAGACCGAGGCGCGGTGGATCGCCTCCCGGTCGGCGTCTGCGACGTGGTCGTTCCAGGGCTCGACGTAGGTGCGGTAGACGTGGAAGGAGGCGAGCGCCATGGGGAGATTCGCCACCTCGAGCTCCTGGTGCAGCTCGCGCAGCTCGGGCTCGAACGTGCCGGCGGCCTGCTCGAGCTTCGCCTCGAACGCGATCTCGAGGAACGGGCGCTCCTCGCCGGTGAGCTCCGCGTACAGCTCGGTGAGCACGGCCTCGCCGGCCGGGTCGACGAAGAGCGCGGCCACGTCGTTCAGGAACTCGTAGCCGGTCGTCCCCTCCACCGGCCATTCACGCAGCTCCTCGCCCGGCTCGAGGATCTTCTCGACCCAGACGTGCTCGGCTCCTGCGCGGTGCAGCCGGTGGAGGTAGCCGGCCGGGTCGGCGAGCCCGTCCGGGTGGTCCACGCGCAGCCCGTCGATCACGCCGTCGGCGAGGAGCCGGAGCACGAGCGCGTGCGTGGTCTCGAACACGGCCGGGTCCTCGATGCGCACGCCGGCGAGCTCGCCGATGTCGAAGAAGCGCCGATGGAAGCCGGTGCGCGTGTCGACGTCGAAGAACCACGCCCGCGTGCCGTGGTCGGCCCAGTACTGGTTCTCGTCGGACGCGGCCATGTGGTTCGGGACGATGTCGAGCACGATCCCGAGCCCGGCGCCGGCGAGCTCGCGGAACGCCTCCTCCCCGCCGAGCTCCTCGGAGATGCGCGTCGGATCGACGACGTCGTACCCGTGCGTGGAGCCGCTGCGCGCCTGGAGCGAGGGTGAGAGATAGAGGTGGCTGACCCCGAGGTCGCGCAGGTAGGGCACCAGCTCGCGCGCCTCGCGGAAGCCGAGGCCCGGCCCGAGCTGGAGCCGGTACGTAGCGCGGAACTCCCTCACTGGGTGCTGCGCAGGACGATCGTCGAACGCGCCTCGAGCGGCACCAGGCCGCGCGCGGGGAAGAGGCTCGGCTCCGCATCGGGATCGGCGGTCGACAGCTCGAGCCTCCAGCGCCGGCCGAAACGGCGCGGCGGGAGCGTGAAGACGACCGGCTCGTAGTGCGCGTTGAAGAGGAGGAGGAAGGAGTCGTCCTCGAGCCGCCGGCCACGCTGGGTCAGCCTCTTCACCTCCTTGCCGTTCAGGAAGACGCCGAGCTGGTGCGCGTCGGTGCGCTTCCAGTCGCGCTGGGTCATCCTGCGCCCGTCCGGACGGAACCACCAGACGTCGGGCACGCCCGAGCCGGTCGCGTCGCGCCCCTCGAAGAACCACGTGCGCCGGAAGACGGGGTGCGCCTCGCGGAAGCGGATCAGGCGCTGCGTGAACTCGAGCAGCCGCTCCTGCTCGGCGTCGAGCTCCCAGTCGAACCAGGAGAGCTCGTTGTCCTGGCACCAGGCGTTGTTGTTGCCGTGCTGGGTGCGGCCGAGCTCGTCTCCGCCGAGCAGCATTGGCACGCCCTGGGAGAGAAACAGGGTCGTCAGGAAGTTACGCTGCTGCTGGCGGCGCAGCGCGTTCACGTCCGGATCGTCGGTCGGACCCTCGACGCCGCAGTTCCAGCTGCGGTTGTCGTCGGTCCCGTCCCTGTTCTCCTCTCGGTTCGCCTCGTTGTGCTTCTCGTTGTAGGAGACGAGGTCGGCGAGCGTGAAGCCGTCGTGCGCCGTGACGAAGTTGATCGACGCGAACGGCCGCCGCCCGTCGGACTGGTAGAGGTCGCTCGAGCCGGTGAAGCGCTGCGCGAAGTCGGCCACGCTCGCCTGACCGCGCCAGAAGTCCCGCACCGTGTCGCGGTAGATCCCGTTCCACTCCGTCCAGAGGACGGGGAAGTTCCCGACCTGGTAGCCGCCTGGACCGACGTCCCACGGCTCGGCGATCAGCTTCACCTGCGAGAGCACGGGGTCCTGGTGAATGGTGTCGAAGAAGGCGGAAAGCCGGTCGACCTCGTAGAACTCGCGTGCGAGCGCCGAGGCGAGGTCGAAGCGGAAGCCGTCGACGTGGCACTCGATCGCGAAGTAGCGCAGGGAGTCCATGATCAGCCGCAACACGCTCGGATGGACCGGGTTGAGCGAGTTGCCCGTGCCGGTGAAGTCCATGTAGTAGCGCGGGTCGTCGGGCATGAGGCGGTAGTACGAGGCGTTGTCGACGCCCTTGAACGACAGCATCGGACCGAGGTGGTTGCCCTCGGCGGTGTGGTTGTAGACGACGTCGAGGATCACCTCGATGCCCTGGCGGTGCAGCGCCTTGACCATGCCCTTGAACTCCCGCACCTGCTCGCCCCGCGTGCCCGTGGCGGCATAGAGCGCGTGCGGGGCGAGGAAGCCGACCGAGCTGTAGCCCCAGTAGTTCGTCATCCCCTTGTCAGCCAGGAACTGCTCGTCCGCGATGTGGTGGATCGGGAGCAGCTCGACGGCGGTGATCCCGAGCGAGGTGAAGTGCGCGATCGCCTCCTCGGAGGCAAGCCCGGCGTACGTCCCGCGCAGGTCCTCGCGGACGCCGGCGTGTCGCTGCGTGAAGC
>JBOHAW010000256.1:0-12623 GCA_050697975.1 Gaiellaceae bacterium | reverse complement strand
TAGATGCGTGACCGGAAATTCCCGCGGGCCGGATGACGGCCCAGACACGGCGCGGGATCAGCGCGTCCGGACACGACGCGTAGCGCTGCTACGCGCCGCGCCCGGCCACGCTGCCCCGCGTGGTCTGAGCCGCCCCCGGCGGCGCGCCAATTTCCGGTCAAGCATCTAGAACCGCGCGGCTGCGCCGAGGTGGCGCTCGTAGGCGCCGGTCTCGACGATCTCGGCGATCTGCTCGGCGGTGGAGCGAAGCTCGTCGTCGGTCGTGAAGAAGTGCGGACCGAGCCGCAGGCCTGCCCCGGGACGAAAGTCGCAGACGATCTGACGTTCGCCGAGCTCGCGGTGCACTGCCTCGAACTCGGGCACGCGCACGGTGACCGTGCCCCCGCGCCGAGCCGGGTCGCGCGGGCTGCCGACCTCGAAGCCCGCGGCGTCGAGCAGGGAGATCAGGAGCTCCGTCTGGCGCAGCGAGTGCTCGCGGATGGCCTCGACGCCGACCTCCTCGATCAGGTCGTACCCCGCCGTGGCCGCGTAGAGCGCGGGCACGTTCGGCGTGCCCGTCAGGAAGCGCGCAGCGCCCTCCGCGTACTCGAGCTCGGGCTCGAAGTCGAACGGCCGGGCGTGCGCCTGCCAGCCGACGAGCGTCGGCTCGAGCCGCGCCGACAAATCCGGCCGCACGTACAGCCAGCCGTTGCCCGGGCCCCCGCAGAGCCACTTGACGCTGCCGCCGACCGCGAAGTCGACCTCGAGCGCCGTCACGTCGAGCGGCGCGACGCCGGCCGACTGGTAGGCGTCGAGGACGACGTGCGCCCCGACCTCGTGCGCCCGCTGCACGATCGCTTCGACGTCCTGGATCTCGCCCGTCTTGAACAGGACATGGCTGATCGGGACGAGGAGGGTGCGCTCGTCGATCGCGTCGACGATCGCTTCCTCGTCCTCGCAGACGACCACCTCGAGCTCGGGCTGCGCCTGGTAGAGATAGCGCACCGAGGGGAAGTTGGCCCGCTCGTAGACGACGCGGTTTCGCGCGCCGTCCGGCCGGAAGCAGGAGAGCACGATCGCCTCCGCCACGGCGACGTTCTGGTGCATGACCGTCGAGCCCGGCGGGGCGCCGACGATGCGCCCGACCTGGTCGCCAACCGTCATCGGCATCGTCCACCAGCCCTCGCCCCAGGCGCGGACGCCGCGCGTCTTCCACGTGTGCGCGTACTCGGCGAGCCGCCGCTCCGCCCCGGCCGGCATGGCGCCGAGCGAGTGGTTGATCAGGTACGTCGTGTGCGCGAGGATCGGGAAGCGGTCGCGGTAGGCCGTCGGATCCACGGCGGCGAGTATAGGCCCGCGCCGCGACAGTCCGGGGTCAGACCCCGGACGTGTCCCCGGCGGACATGCCGGGGGTCAGACCCCCCGACCTCGTCGCCCGCCGGCCTGTCTCTACGCCGCCACTTGTGCCGGTTGTGTGTCAGCGGGCCTCACGGCGGATCGGTGGCGCTAGCTTCATGGCATGCCGCGACCGCCACGCGTGCTCCTCCCGCACGGTTCCTACCACGTGGTCACGCGGGGGACCGCCCGGGCGTCGATCTTCCTGGACGATGACGACCGCAGGTCGTTCCTCGCTCTGCTCTGGTCGACGTCCGTCCGCCTGGGCTGGACGTGTCACGCCTACTGCCTGATGACGAACCACTATCACCTCGTCCTCGAGGCGCCCGCGCCGAATCTCTCCCGAGGTCTGCAACGTCTGAACGGGGTCTACGCACAGAGCTTCAACAACCGGCACGGAAGAGTTGGGCACCTCTTCCAGGGGCGATTCTGGTCCCTGCCGATCGAGACCGAGGAGCAGTTCGCCGAGACCTGCGACTACGTGCTCCTGAATCCGGTTCGCGCCGGCCTGTGCGAGCTGGCGACGGACTGGCGCTGGAGCGGCGGCGCTGTCCGAGACATGTCCGGGGTCTGACCCCAAGGCGGCCGTCCGGACATGTCCGGGGTCTGACCCCCAGCCTGACGGCCGGACATGTCCGGGGGCTGGCCCCGCTAGACCGGCGCGGCCGCGCCGTGCTTCTGCCGGAGGTAGCGCAGGTACGGCACCGCGTCGATCGGGCCTCCGGCCACCTTCGTCAGCGTCTCCTTCGGCGTGAACTTGCGGCCGTGCCGGTGCAGGTGCTCGCGCAGCCACTCGCGCAGCGGCGCGAACTCGCCGCGCTCGAAATCCTCGTAGAGATCCGGGATGTCGTCGAGCACACGCTCCCAGATCTGGAGCGACATCACGTTGCCCAGCGAGTACGTGGAGAAGTAGCCGATCGCGCCGCCGGCCCAGTGCATGTCCTGAAGGACGCCCTCGGCGTCGCTCCGCACCTCGACGCCCAGGTACTCGTCCATGCGTCGGTTCCACTCCTCCGGCAGGTCGCGCAGCTCGACACGCCCGTTGACGATGTCCTGCTCGAGCTCGAAGCGGAGGATCACGTGCAGGTTGTACGTGACCTCGTCGGCCTCGATCCGGATCAGCGACGGATGCACGCGGTTGATCCCGCGGTAGAACGTCTCGACGTCGACCGCGCCGAGCCGCGCTGGAAACGTCTCCTGCAGCCGCGGGTAGAAGTGGTGCCAGAAGGGGCGGCTGCGGCCGACCAGGTTCTCCCACATGCGGCTCTGGGACTCGTGGAGACCCAGCGACACTCCCCCGCCGAGCGGGGTGCGCTCGAGGGTGGGGTCGACGCCGTGCTCGTACAGGCCGTGGCCGTACTCGTGCATGGTCGCGAACAGCGAGCCGATGTAGCCCTCCTCGTAGTGCGTCGTGATGCGAATGTCGTCGATGCCCGCACCGGAGGCGAACGGATGCGCGGTCGGGTCGAGCCGCCAAGCGCCCGGCCGGAATCCGAACGCCTCGAGCACGTCGTGCGAGAACGCCCGCTGGGCGTCGACCGGATAGTCGCCGTACAGGACATCGTCGGCGGCCGGATCGTCCCGCTCGGCGATCTCGGCGATGAGCGGGATCAGCTCGGCCTTGAGCTGGACGAAGATCTCCCGCACTTCCGCGGTCGTCATCCCGCGCTCGTAGTCGTCGAGCAGCAGGTCGTACGGCTCCTCCCGCGCGTCGAAGCAGTCGATGTAGCGGCGCTTGAGGTCCATGTTGCGCTCGAGGGCGGGCAGCAGGAGCCCGAAGTCCGCCTTCGCCTTCGCCGCGGCCCAGACCTGGAGGCCCTGCGAGTCGGCGCGCGTCATCTCGGCCCGCAGGTCGGGCGAGACGCGCCGCGCCTTCTCGTAGTCGGTGCGCGCGACGCGGATCAGGCTGGCCTCGTCCGACTCCGGGTCGAGCGACTCCTCGTGGCCGCGCAGCTCCTCGAGCAGGCGGCCGGTCTCGTCGGCGACGAACAGCTCGTGCGCTATGCGGTGCAGCGTCGCCAGGTGCTCGGCGCGGCGGCGGGCGCCGGCCGCCGGCATCATCGTCTGCTGGTCCCAGAAGAGAAGGCCGGCGACGCGCCGGAGGTCCGAGACCGAGGCCAGCCGGGTCTCGAGCCGCTCGAAGGTCGTCGTCATATCCGGGAGTCTATTGACAGCACCGCCTCGACCTCGACGGGTATGCCGGCAGGGAGCTCGCCGACGCCGATCGCGCTGCGTGCACAGAGGCCGCGCTCCCGCCCGTAGACCTCCACGATCAGATCGGTGAAGCCGTTCAGCACCGAGGGCTGGTCGCCGAAGCCGGGCGCGCTGCGCACGAAGCCGAGCACCTTGACCCAGCGGGCGACGCGGTCGAGCCGGCCGTACTCGTCGAGGATACGGCGGAGCGCGAGCAGCGCCGTCGTCCGGGCGGCGTCGTACCCGTCCTCGACGCTGAGGTCGCCGCCGACGACTCCGCTCGAGCCGATCGGCCCGACGCCGGAGAGGTACGCGAGCCCCGCGTGCTCCAGCACGGGCACGAGCTTCGGCGTGAAGGGCAGCGCCGGGAACTCCGGCACCTCGAGACCGAGCTCGGCGAGGCGCTCGTCGGGATTCACGGGGCGGCCTCCGCCAGGAGGATGAGGCGGGACTCTCGGCTGACCGGGGCGCCCTCCAGGTCGCCGAAGTGCTCGACGCTCCCGAAGCCGGCCTGCTTCGCAAGCTCGCCCAGCTCGCCCGGCGTGTACAGCCGCAGCTCGTACGTGACCGCGACCGGCTCGCCGCCATTCGGCCAGAGGACGTGGCGGGTCGTGATGACGCCGGCGGCCGAGTCGAACGAGCGCTCCTCCAGGAGCGCGGCCCCGCCCGGGAGCTCGTGCCAGTCCCGCGGCTGGAAGATCGCCATCACCCGGTCGCGGTGCTGGATCTCCATCACGAGCGCGCCGCCCGGTCTCAGCACCCGGCGGAACTCGCCCAGAGCCTGCCGGTCGCCCTCCTCGCCCCAGAACCCGAACGAGGTGAAGAGGTTGAGGACGGCGTGGAAGCTACCGTCCTCGAGGGGCAGCTCTCGGTAGTCGGCCTCCACCCAGCGCGGCCACTCGGCCTCGCCGGCGCGCCGCCTCGCCTCGGCCAGGAGCACCGGCGAGCGATCGGCGCCGACGACGCGGTAGCCGGCGCGCGCGAGGGCGACCGAGTGCCGGCCGTAGCCGCAGGCGGCGTCGAGCACGTCCCCGCCGTCCGGGCAGTGGGCGAGCCGGACCGCGCCGAGCGCGAGCGGCCCCGGATCCTCGTCCTGGATCGCGGCGTACGTCTGCAGGTAGAGCTCGTCGAAGAGCCGGTCCCAGTCGCTCGTCACGAGAGCCGTTTCAGCAGGCCGAGCGCCTGCTGGTTCCACGGCACGCGGTGCGTGACGCCGGCGGCGCCGAGGCGCTGCCGGTTCGCGAGGTACCAGTCGTACGTCTTGCGGAGAGCCTCCTCGTTCGACAGCCGCGGCGTCCAGCCGAGCAGCCGCTCGGCCTTCGAGACCTCCACGAACGAGTCGCGGTGCGCGGTCTTGTAGTGCCACTCGGCGAGCGGCGAGACCCGCAGCAGCTCGAGCCCGCGCAGGGTCAGCTCCGCGGGGCGCACCGGCACGGGGCGCAGCCGGCTCGTCGAGCCCGCGTGCGCGATCAGCGCTTCGAGGTCGGAGCGAACGGTGCCGAACTCCTTCGCGCCGACGTTCATCGTCTCGCCGGCCACGTCGGCGCCGGCCGCGAGCACGGTCGCCTCGACGAGGTCCTCGACCGCCAGGAGCTGGTAGCGGTTCGAGCCGTCCCCGAGGATCGGGATGCGCCGGCCCTCCCGGATCCAGTCGAACAGAATCTCGAACACCCCGAGCCGCTCGGGTCCGAGGAACGTCTTCGGCCGGATGATCACGGCGTCGAGCCCGCGGCGTCCGAAGTCGCGGCAGACGTCCTCGGCGGCGATCTTCGACTCGCCGTAGTGGCCGACGCCGTGGAGCGGCGCGTCCTCGCCGATCGGGTGCACCTTCGGCACGCCGTAGACGGCCGTGGAGCTGATCAGGACGACGCGGCGTACACCCGCCTCGAGCGCCGCCGCCAGCAGCGTGGCGGTGCCTCCGACGTTGGCGGCGAAGATCGACTCGCGCGAGGCCTGGATCGGCAGCGCGGCGGCCGCGTGGACGAGGACGTCCGCGCCCGCCACCAGCTCGCGCGCCCGCGGCTCGTCGCGGATGTCGCCCCGCAGTTCCTCCACTTCCTGCTCGAGGCTGGGATCGTCGAGTGGCGCCAGATCGAGCGAGCGCACGCCCTTGCCGTCGGCGAGCAGCCGCCGCGACAGGTGGAGGCCGAGGAAGCCCGCGCCCCCTGAGATCGCCCAGAGCATCGCGGCAGCGTAGCGCCTTGCTGGGCGCAGCCCGCGCGTGGTTGAATCCGGTTTCGAGCCCGGAGCCCGCTCGAGGTCGCAACCCACAACGATGGAGAGATGGCGTGGTTGACACCGGGGGACTCGGAGGCGGGGATTCGGACGGGTTGCGTGAGGATCCCGTCAAGGTGGTCGAGCGCGTGGGCGACGCCGTCGTCGTCAGGCTGGCGGGCGAGCTCGATCTCTACAACGCGGCCGCCGTTCGCGCGGTGCTGCTCGACTCGGTCAGGAGCGGGCCGAAGCGGCTCGTCGTCGATCTGAGTGAGGTGAGGTTCCTGGACTCGACCACACTCGGCGTGCTGCTCGAGACGCGGAGCTCGCTGGGGAGCGGCGGCGCGTTCATGCTCGCGGCGCCGGGCCTCGAGACGCGGAGGACGCTCGAGATCTCAGGGCTCGATCGGCACTTCGCGGTGCACGATTCGGTGGGCGAGGCGCTCGCGACGAAACTGTAGCGGTGCTGGAGAGCGTCACAGGCGTCCTGCTGGTCGGCGGCGCCAGTCGGCGGTTCGGCTCGCCAAAATCGCTCGCCCGGCTCGAGGGCGAGACCCTGGCCGAGCGCGGGTGGCGTGCGCTCGCAGGCTGCGGCGAGCGGCTCGCCGTCGGGAAGCTCGCCGACGGGCTCGCGCTGTCCTTTCCGGTGCAGGACGACGGCACCGAGGTGCGCGCCGCGCTGGCGGGGCTCGTAGCCGGTTTGCGGCTCGCCCGTTACGAGCTCTGCGTCGTCCTTCCGGTCGACTGCCCGCTCGTGACCCCTGAGCTGCTCGGCGAGCTCGCGGAGGCCTGCGCGGACGCCGCGGTCCCGCAGACCGGCCCGCTCCCCGGGGCCTACCGGCGGAGCGCGCTGCCGATCCTCGAGCGGCGTCTGGCGGCGGGCGAGCTCACGCTGCGGGATGCCCTGGACGAGCTCGACACCAGGCGCGTCAACGTCGCGCCGGAGCTGCTGGCCGACGTCGATACGCCGGACGACCTGCGCAGGCTCTCCCTCTAGCGTCGGCTACCGGTGGAACTGCTCCCGGTAGTGGCGTTCGGCGCGCCGCCGCTGGAGCACCCCCCGCACGCCGAAGCCGGCGAGCGTGAGCAGGAGCAAGACCGCGATCGACGCCGGCACCAGGAACCACTCGGGCCCGAGCTTGCCCTTGTCGTACGAGAGCTGGGCGGCGACGTCGGGCTCTTCGCGGCCTGGCGGCTTCTTCTCGGGCGCGGCGGCCACGCCCAGGGTCGCCTGCGGGATCCAGTAGTCGACGAGGAACCGTCTCCGCGCTCCCGACCCCGCGGCGGTGAGCTCCGCCGAGTAGACCATCACGGGCGCGCCCGATCTCGGCTTGGGCTGCACCATCACGTCGATCCCGAGCGTCCGGTCGGAGACGTACCGGAGCAACCAGTCCGCGCCCGCGAGCGCCCGCGCCGGGAAGGGCTGGACCGGGATGTCGCCGCGATCCCACTCGCTGCGCGTCACCCCCTCGCGCATGATCGGGGAGGCGAGTGGCCAGGCCGAAGGCAGGTCCTTGCGCACGACGGCCGTGCGCACGAAGCGCTGGACGGTCTCGCCGACCTGGCGCCGGACGGCCGGCGTCACGGCCAGCTGCGGCACGTCGGTCGTCGCCACCGGAGCCGCCTCCTGGCCGACAGGCGTGTCGAGCGACTCGCCGGTGTTCGGGATCGCGATTCCGAAGACGACCGCCCCGACGAGAAAGCCGCCGAGCCCGATCGTCCAGGCGAGACGGCGCCGCTGCCGGGGGGAGGAGAGGAGCTCGCGCATCCCCTCATGGTAGAGGGGCGGCGAGCCGGTCACGCAGGCCGCGCGGCGTTCTTCCTCGGCTCGATGATCTCGTCGATCAGCCCGTAGCTTCGTGCCTCGGCGGGTGTCATGAAGCGGTCGCGGTCGATGTCGCGCATCACCTGCTCGACGGGCTGATCGGCGTGCGCGGCGATGATCGTCGCCATCTGCTCCGTCAGGGCGAGCACCTCCCGGGCCTGGATCTGGATGTCCGCCGGAGTCCCGCGAAAACCGGCCGAGCCCTGGTGGATCATCATCTTCGTGTGCGGGAGCGCGAACCGCTTGCCGGGCGCTCCGCCGCACAGGATCATGGCCGCCGCGGACATGCCCATGCCCGTGCAGATCGTGCTCACGTCCGGCCGGACGTACTGCATGGCGTCGTAGATCGCCATGCCCGCGTAGGCGGATCCGCCCGGCGAGTTGACGTAGAGGTGGATGTCCTTGTCCGGGTCGTCGGCCTCCAGAAAGAGGAGTTGCGCGGTGATCAGATTCGCGATCTGCTCCTCCACCTCCGTGCCGAGGAAGATGATCCGCTCCTTGAGGAGGCGCGAGTAGATGTCGAACGACCGCTCGTAGCGTCCATCCGACTCGATCACCATCGGCACGAGCTGGGCTGCTAGAGTGCAACTCATCGGTTGCGCATGTTATACGCAACCACACGGTTGCTCGTCAAGGAGGAGGCGATGAAGCCGGTCCAGGCCGCGTCCGTCACACGGGAGGTCGTCCTCGAGGCACCCCGCCACGAGGTCTGGCGGGCGCTGACCGAGGCCGAGAAGCTCCAGGAGTGGTTCGCCAACGAGGTCGAGCTCGATCCGAGGCCGGGCGGGGCCGGCGTGTTCCGCTGGGGGGACGGCTCGGCACGGTGGGCGACGGTGGAGACCGTGGAGCTCGAGCGGCGGCTCGGCTTCCAGTGGCGCGAGGAGACCGGGACGGCGTCCACGGCGGTCGAGATCACGCTCGAGGACGACGCGGGCGGGACACGCGTACGGGTGACCGAGTCGCTGCCGCGGGCAAGCGCGTCGCAGGCGCTCGTGGGCGAGTGGAGCTGGGGGATCGAGCTGCTGGCGGCCCTGCCCCGGCTGCGCCGGCTCGTGCTCGCTTAGTGCCAGCCGTGTCCTCGGACGGCGCGGGCGCCGTGCTCGATGCGCTCGGCGATCCGACCAGGCGGCGGCTCGTCGGACTCCTGGCAGCGCGCGAGAGCGCGACCGCGACCGAGCTCGCCGCTGAGCTTCCGATCACGCGCCAGGCCGTGTCCAAGCATCTCGGGACGCTGAGCGCGGCCGGGCTCGTCGACGCGCGCCGCCGCGGCCGCGAGACGCGCTACCGCGTGCGGCCGGAGCCGCTCGCGGAGGCGATGTCGTGGCTGGCCGCGGTCGGCGCACAGTGGGACGAGCGCCTGGAGGCGCTGCGGGCGTTCCTCGTGCAGCCGCCTCGCGCCTAGCGCCTAGCGGTCGACCTCGCCGCGCCAGGCGCCGGTCTCACGACCGCGATCCTCGAGCATCTCCTTGAAGCGCTCGAGATCGCCGCGCACACGCCGGCGCAGAATCCCGACCATGTCCGCGGCCGTTTCGGCGGCGCCCTCCGGCTCGGCATCCAGCGCGAGCATGATCTGGCAGCGCTCGGCGTCGAGGGGGTGGAAGTCGACCGCTCCCGCCTGCTCGACGCCGCTCGTGCTCTTCCACGCGATTCGCGTGTCCGGGATCTGCTCGGTGATCTCGGCGTCGAACTCCTTCTGCTTGCCGGCGAGGCTGACGACCCAGTGCGTATGGGTGTCGTCGAGCTGCTGCACCTTCTCGACGCCCTCCATGAAGCGCGGGAACTCCTCGAACTGCGTCCACTGGTTGTACGCGGCGTTGACCGGCACCTCCAGCTCGATCGACTCTTCGATCTTCGACATCTGGACCCCTTTCGTAGCATTGGCGAGAGCGCGTCTATCTATCCGCGAGCGTGGCGGTTAAACAGCGGGTCGGACGCACTCATGGCGCCAGGCGTGCGGGTCCCGGATCCTCGCTGTGCGGTTTGCGAGTGGGCCGGTACGAGACCCCCGGTATTAAGGAGGAGAGGGTCGTGAACCACGGCAGTTTGAACAGCGTCGCCTTCAGCGCCACCGCGCACTGTCTGACCGGCTGCGCGATCGGCGAGGTCCTCGGCATGGTGATCGCGGTCGGGGCTGGCGCTTGCCACCGCGCTGCGGCTGGTGCTCGCCTCGGACACGTTGTCGATCGCGGTGATGGAGATCGTCGACAACGCGATCATGCTGCTCGTTCCGGGCGCGATGGAGGCGGGCCTCGGCAACCTCCTGTTCTGGGGCAGCCTCGCGTTCGCCCTGGCGGTGGCGGGCGTCGCGGCGTTCCCGGTGAACCGGTGGCTGATCGCCCGAGGTCGCGGTCACGCGGTCGTGCACGCGCACCACGGTCACGGAGCGCACGAGGCCGGATGAAGGGAGGCCGGCGCAAGGCCGGCCCCACCTCACTTCAGCCGCACGCGGAGGGCGTGCGGATCGGCGCGCTCGATCCCGCCCGCGTCGACGTTCGAGATGCGTGCGATCGCCTGCAGCACTCCGCCCCGGCCGCCCTGTTCAACCCGAATCACGCCGACGCCGGGCGTGCTGCCCGTGGAGGCGTGCGGGTCGCCCGAGAGTGGCAGCCCGCCCCGGAGCGAGACGAAGACGCGGTTGCCCATGGGCGACACGTCGAGCAGATCCGGCGACGGGTCGTCGCTGAGGGGTCCCGCGAGCGAGAACTCGCCCACCACCTGGTCCGTCGCCGTCTCGATCACGACGATGCGGTTGCCGGCACGGTCCGCGACCCAGAGGTAGCGACCGTGCTTCGTCAGCGTCACGCCGTGCGAGTCGGTGTGCTCGCGATCGTCCTGACTCACCACGAGCGTCGGCGCCGGCATGTTGGGTGGACTCGGCGTCGTGGAGAACGCGCCAAGCTGGAAGGCGTAGACGTCGAACTCCGAGAGGTTCGCCGCCGTGCCTCCGCCGGAGTTGACGTACATCTTCCCGGCCGTCTCGATGCCGCCGCAGCCGTTGCCGTGCACCGTGGCGCGGTCGTACTCCGCAACGATCCGCATCGGGGTCGCGCGGCTGTCGACGACGAAGAGGCCGCCGCCGCGCAGAGTGACGAAGGTGAACCGGCTCGACGAGTCGACGAGCGGGCAAATAGGCGCGTTGTCCGGCCGCAGCAGCGGATCCTGCCGCAGTGCTCCGCTCGGTGTCGTCCCGTTCGCGAGGTCGAGCGTTGCGGCCGGCTCGAGCGCGAACGAGTTCGTCGCGTAGTCGGTCGCGATCCGCTGCAGCAGCTTGCCGTTCTGGTTCGCGACCACGACGTAGGACTCGTCGGGCGCGGGCACCGCGGCATGTGCCTGCACCCCCACGTCGATGCACGCGAGCGGCGTGCGCGTGGGCGCGTCGAGGAAGAGGACGTGACCCGTTGCCACGAACGACAGGACCGCATGTGATTGCGCCGCGTTGAACAGGAGCATGTGCGGGCGAACCGGCGCGCTCCCCGTCCGGGTAACACAGAGACCCTGCGCCTCCGCACCCAGGTCGATGCGCTCGGGCTCCGCGCTTGCCGCCGCCTGGCCGTGGAGCGACGGGCCGTCATAGACGTAGAGCGTGCCGCCGCTGGTCGTCCCGGTCGTGTTCGACTGGTCGACTGCCCAGACCTCGTAGGGCGACTCGCCGCCCGCGCCGGCCGCACCGGCCAGTGCGAGGACGAGCAGGACGAGCAGGCTCACGCGCGCGGTCATGCCCCCACCCCCCGCTCGATCGGGACGTCGACGAGGTTCCCCCACTCGGTCCACGAGCCGTCGTAGTTGCGGACCTGGTCGTAGCCCAGGAGCTCGCGGAGGACGAACCACGTGTGCGCGCTCCGCTCGCCGATGCGGCAGTACGCGGTGACCTCCTTGTCCCGCGAGACGCCCTGTCCGCCGTAGAGGTCCTCGAGCGCGGCCGCCGGCTTGAACGTGCCGTCGTCCTGAACCGCGCTCGCCCACGGGATCGACACCGCGGTCGGGATGTGCCCGGCGCGCTGGGCGCCTTCCTGCTCGTAGCCGGGGGGAGCGATGAGCTCGCCCGAGTACTCCGCCGGGGACCGGACGTCGACGAGAGCACGTCCCGCCGCGCCGAGCCACGCCAGGACCTGGTCGCGGTAGGCGCGGATCGACTCGTCCCGCGCGCTCGCGCTGTAGGCCTTCGCCGCCGGCGACGGCACCTCCGTCGTCAGCTCCCGACCCTCATCGATCCACTTCTGCCTGCCGCCGTCGAGAATCCGCACGTCGGCGTGACCGTACACCTTCAGGTACCAGTAGGCATAGGCGGCGAACCAGTTGTTCTTGTCCCCGTAGAGGATCACCGCGGTGTCGTTCGCGATCCCGCGCTCGCCGAGGACGCGCTCGAACGTCTCGCCGTCGACGATGTCGCGCTCGACGGGATCCTGGAGGTCCTCGCGCCAGTGCAGCTTGACCGCACCGGGGATGTGCCCTTCTTCGTAGAGATCGGTGTTCTCGTCCGCCTCCGCGACCACGAGGCCGTCGTCGTTCAGGTGCTCGGCGAGCCACTCGGTGGTGACGAGCACCGCTTTCGCGTAGCCGTTCTGAGACATTGCCTCCCCTTTCGCCTCTTCGTACGAGTACGGGTCGAGCACGCGCACCTCGGTGATCACGTCGATCGGCAAGCGGTTCCGTCCGGCGGCCCGCCGGATCGCCTCCGGGCTCGGCGCCTCGTACACGTCGAAGGCCTTCCGGCGCTCGCCGCTGACGTAGGAGCACAGCCAGGTGACGCCGTCGTCGGCGTTTCGCTCGACGAACTCCTCGACCGCGATCTCGACTCTGCCCTTGAAGCTCCGCTCGATGAGGTAGCGCGGCATCGCGCCCGACGCTACGCGCGCTCGGCACGGCGCGCATCGGGCACACCTGCCCAACTTGGGCCACAGCGGCTGCCTATCTTTCGACGAGCCCGAGCCGGGCCGCTTCGAGGCGGTGCGCGAGATGCGCTTCACGGACGTGCGCATGGTCGACGGACGGCCGCTTCCGCACGACTGGTTGATGG
>JBOHAW010000255.1:0-2796 GCA_050697975.1 Gaiellaceae bacterium | reverse complement strand
CCCAGACACGGCGCGGGATCAGCGCGTCCGGGCACGACGCGTAGCGCTGCTACGCGCCGCGCCCGGCCACGGTGCCCCGCTTGGTCTGAGCCGCCCCCGGCGGCGCGCCAATTTCCGGCCAAGCATCCAGCGACGCAATCCCCGGTTGGTAGATTTTCTCCGATGCAACAGGTACTCGTCCTGAACGCGAGTTACGAGCCGCTGAACGTGACGACGGTGAGGCGGGCGCACGTCCTCGTGTACAAGGGGAAGGCCGAGGTGCTCGAGCAGCTCGAGCGCTCGCTGCATTCCGCAACGGACACCTTCGCGTGGCCGCACGTGATCCGGCTCGTCACCTACGTCCGCGTGCCGCGGGCGGTGCAGCGCAAGATCTCCAGGCGCGCGCTCTTCGCGCGTGACGGCTGGCGCTGCGCCTACTGCGGAACGGCCGGCGGTCGCCTCACGCTCGACCACGTCGTGCCGCGCAGCCGCGGCGGCGAGTCGATCTGGGAGAACGTCGTCACCTCGTGCGCTCCGTGCAACCTGCGCAAAGGCAACCGGCTGCTCGAGGAGACGGCCATGCGCCTGCTCAGGATCCCGAAGGCGCCGGCGCCGGTGCTCTTCATCCACCTCGCCGCGCCGAGGATTCCGCCGACGTGGCAGACGTACCTCGAGAGCTTCGGCGGCACGGCCACCGCGACGGCCTGATCGGCTCGTTCCAGAGGAGTACGGCCTCGCCTAGACTGGACTGCCACCGATCCGCGACGGGACCGCGTCGCGCTCGACCGGCAGCCCACGTTGCTCCCATTCGCTCCACGAGCCGGGGTACAGCCTTCCTGTGCGCCCGGCGAGCGCGAGCCGGTGCAGGACGATGCTGGCGGTGACGCCGGAGCCGCAGTAGGCGACGAGCTCCCCGTCGGGCAGCGGGGGAAGCGGCTCGTTCCAGGGAGCGTTGCGGGCGCCCGGGATGCGGCCGGGCACGCGGTCGATCGGGTTCGGCTCCCCGCGCCAGCGTGCCGGGCTGCGGGCGTCGGCCACGATCAGGCCGGGCTCGCCCAGGCGGGCGGCGAGCTCGTCCGCCTCGATCGTGTCGTCCTCGCGGCGGTTCGGCTCGAAGCGTGCCGGCTCGGCCGCCTCCTCGCCCGCGCGGAGCGGGCCCTGCCAGGCCTCGAGTTCGAGGACGGCGCACTCGTCGTGCCCGAAATGGCGCAGCAGCCACCAGAGCCGCTCGGCCCCTCCCATCGAGCCGTAGGCAACGACGAAGACGCCGGCGCCGATCCCCGCCCGGGAGGCGGCGGCGGCGAAGTCCTCGGGCGCCGGAAGCGGATGCCGCCCGCCGGGGCCCGGCTGGGCCGAAAGGTCCCGGTCGACGTCGAGGAAGGTCGCGCCGGGGATGTGTCCTTCCAGATAGAGCTCGCGGCCCCGGTCCGGCTTGCCGAGCTCCCAGCGGCAGTCGACGAACTGGTAGCGCACGACCGCCAGTCTACGGAGTTGCGTCTTGGCACCTGTTCTGCATAATATGCCTATCAATGGCATATGTAGCGATCATCGGCGCCAGCGGCTACTCGGGGCAGGAAACGCTCGACCGCGTACTCGCCCACCCCGAGCTCGAGCTACACGCCATCGGCTCGGACTCGCTCGCCGGGCACGACGCCTCGGCGCTCGACCCGCGGCTGAACCGGAACGGCGGCAAGCGCGTTCCGCGCTTCATCCGGAACGAGGCCGCGCTCGCCGCGCCCGCCGACCTCGTGTTCCTCTGCCTCGACCATGCGGAGGCGGCGGCGGTCGATCCGCCACGCGGCGCCGTCGTGGTCGATCTCTCGGGCGCGCACCGCCTGCGCGATCCAGAGGCCTACGAGCGCTGGTACGGGTTCGCGCACCCGGCGCCGGACTCCCTCGAGCGCTGGAGCTACGCCCTGCCCGAGCTCTGGCCGCCGGAGGGTCGGCTGATCGCGAACCCGGGTTGCTATGCGACCGCGACCCTGCTCGCGCTCGCGCCGATCAGGGACGTGATCGACCCCGAGAGTGTCGCCGTCGACGCCATGTCGGGCGTGTCCGGCGCGGGGCGCGGTCTCAAGGCGAGCTCTCACGCGGGCGTCGTGCTCGAGAATGTCTCGCCGTACCGCGTCGGCAACCATCAGCACGCGCCCGAGATCGAGCAGGCGCTCGGCTTCCCCGTCTGCTTCGTCCCGCACCTCGTGCCCGTGCGGCGCGGGCTGATGGTGACGTGCTTCGTGAAGCCGCTCGCGGACGACCTGCGGGAGCGGCTCGAGGCCGCGTACGCGACGAGTCACACCGTCACCGTGCTGCCCGAGGACATGACGCCCGAGCTCTCGCGCGTCCAGGGGACGGACTGCGCCGAGATCGCGCTCTTCGAGGATCGCGCGACCGGCCGCTGCGTCGTCATCTGCGCGCTCGACAACCTCGGCAAGGGGGCGGCGGGCCAGGCCGTGCAGAGCGCGAACCACGCGTTCGGATTCGACGAGACCCACGGGCTGCGGCTGACGGGCGTGCTCGTCTGATGAGCGTCACGGCCGCGAAGGGGTTCGTGGCGAGCGGCGTGCACGCCGGGATCCGGCGCTCCGCGCCCGACCTCGCTCTCGTCCGGTCGACCGAGCCGGCCGTGGGGGCCGGGATGTTCACCGTCAACCGGGTTCAGGCCGCCCCGGTCGTCGTCTCGCGCGCGGCTCTCGCCGCGGCTGAGCCGCAGGCTGTCGTGATCAACGCGGGCGTCGCCAACGCCGCGACCGGAGAGACCGGAATCGCGGATGCCGAGCGGACCGCGGCCGAGGTCGGCCACGCGCTCGGCCTCTCCCC
>JBOHAW010000254.1:0-5876 GCA_050697975.1 Gaiellaceae bacterium | reverse complement strand
GGCGCCTCTGCCGTATCGGCAGTCGTGGCCAGGCTATCCGCCGACCTTCGCCGGCCACTCGGACGCGATCTTCGTCCGCGCGGCCGCGAGCTGGCCCGCGCTGGCGAAGCGCACCCGCGCGTACAGGGCCGGAGCCGGCAGCGCGTTGAGCATCGCCTTCGGGATCACCTTGCGCCGCGCCATGTCGGCGAAGCGGGCAGGGTGCGAGAAGCCCTTGAGCCAGAGCAGCTGACCGGCGTCGGAGTAGAGGAACTCCTGCCAGAGCCGTGCCGCCCAGGGGTGCGGGGCGGTTGCGTTGATCGCCTGGCAGTAGTACGCGCCGTACACGCCAAGTGTCGGGACCGAGACGGCGATCCGGGCGCTCGGGAACTCCTTGATGTACCCGAGGTTCAGGTAGTCCCAGTCGATCGTGATCGGGGTCTGGCCCGACGCGATCGTCTGCGGCGTCGCCTGCACCGGGATGAAGTTTCCGGCGTCCTTCAGCCTCTTGAAGAAGTCGATCCCGGGGCCGATATCGCCGAGCGAGCCCCCGTTCGCGAGCGATGCCGAGAACACGCCGGCGACGGCAGAGCCCGACGAGAGCGGGCTGCCGTTGAGCGCGACCCTGTTCTTGTACTCCGGCTTGAGCAGGTCGGCCCAGCTCCTGGGCACGTTCGAGACCACGGCCCGGTTGACACCGAACGAGACCACGCCCCAGTAGTCGCCGACCCAGAACCCGCGCCCGTCCTTCATCGCGCGCGGGACGGTTCCGAAGTACCTGTTGAAGTACCTCGCGTACAGGCCTTCGGCCGCACCGAGGATCGCGAACGACGGACCGACGTCGAGGACGTCCGGCGCGCGCGGATCGCCCTTCAGCGACCGCACGGCCTGGTTCTCCTGCGCCGACGACGCGTCCGGGTTGTCGTTCGTGAGCTTGAGCCCGTACCGCCTCTGGAAGGTCGACATGATCTCGCCGTAGTTCGCCCAGTCAGGCGGCAGCGCGATCGTGTTGATCCTGCCTTCCTTCTTCGCCTCTTTGAGGATCGTGTTGAACTTGCCCTTGCCGCGCAGGGGCGGCGCGACTGCCGTCGAGCTCCCGAACGCCGTCGCCGGCGACGAGAGGATCGTCAGGCCCACGCCCGCGGCGAGGCTGCGCCTGAGCATCGAGCTGCGGCTCATCCTCTCCTCGGCCACGAGCCGCGCGATCACCGCGTCCGCCGTGTCGAGATCCTCCTCCTGGAGGGCGCGCTCCAGGATGTCGTCGAGTTCCCACTCCTTCCCCATGCTGCCCTCCCGGTCGATTACCCCCCGGTCGTCAAGACTAGGACGGTCGCCCGGCCGATTCAAGGTGCGGTTGTAGGGTGGTCACATGGGTGACCCTTTTGCGGCGGGTGGCGAGTGGCTCCGCTGCGCCCTGCATGCGCACACGACCCGGTCGGACGGCGAGCTGGCACCCGAGGCGCTCGCCGCGCACTACGCCCGCGCCGGGTACGACGTGCTCGCGATCACCGACCACTGGCGCCGAACGGAGGCGGCGTCGGACGGCCTGCTCGTGATCGCGAGCGCCGAGCTGAACTGCATCCTCCCGGCCGCGCGCGACGGGCACGTGCTCGCCTACGGCATCGACGCCGAGCCGGCCGAGCTCGGGAGGGAGTACGCCGACCTCGCGCGGACCGCGGACTGGGTCGAGGAGCACGGCGGCATCGCCTATCTCGCCCACCCGTACTGGTCGGGCGTCGCTCCCGGCGGACTCGACCTGCCGGCGAACGTCTTCGGGATCGAGGTCTACAACGGCGGCTGCGAGCTCGAGATCGGCCGCGGCCTCTCGAGCGTGCACTGGGACGAGCTGCTCGACGCGGGGCAGCGGTGCTTCGCGATCGCGACCGACGACTCGCACCATCCCGGGTTCGACTCGGATCTGGCCTGGGCGTGGGTGCGCACGGAGGAGCGCACGCGCGATGCCGTCCTCGACGCTCTTCGGCGCGGCGCCTTCTACTCGAGCACCGGACCGCTCGTACGAGGTGTGGACGTCGACGGCGAGGCGGTCGAGGTTCGCTGCAGCCCGTGCCGCTCGGTGACGTTGCTGGCCGGCAAGACCGAAGGCGCCGCGGCGCACGCAGGGCGGCTGCCGTACTGCCACCGCGGCCGGGTGCTGGACCGCGCCGAGGACGGGGCGATCACGCGCGCCCGGCTCGACGTCCCGCTCGGTGCGCGCTACCTGCGCATCGAGCTGGCCGATCGCGATGGGCGCAAGGCGTGGACGAATCCGGTCTGGCGTTGAGCGGCCGGGCGGACGCGCTCGACCAGCTCGAGCGGCGCGCGTTCGACCTGCTCGTGATCGGCGGGGGCATCGTCGGCGCGGGGATCGCGGCCCAGGCGGCGCGCACGGGGCTCGCGGTCGCCCTCGTCGAGCGCGGCGACTTCGGCGGCGCGACGTCGAGCGGCTCGTCGAAGCTCATCCACGGCGGGTTGCGGTACCTGCGCATGGGAGACGTCCGGCTCGTCCGCGAAGCCCATCAGGAGCGGCGCGCGCTCCTGCGCGTCGTGGCGCCGCATCTCGTCCGGCGGCTGCCCTTCCTGCTGCCGCTCTACCGCGAGGGTCCGTTTCGCCCCAGGACGATCCGCGTCGGGCTGGCGCTCTACTCGCTGCTCGCGGGCGACAAGCTCGGCGGCCTCGTCAAGCCCGAGCGCGCGCTCCGCAGCGTTCCCGATCTGCGCCGCGACGGGCTGCGCGGGTGCGGGATCTACAAGGACGCGTGGACGAACGACGCGCGCCTCTGCCTCGCCAACGTGCGCGCGGCGGCCGGCGCCGGGGCGACGGTCCTGAACTACGCGGAGGTGTCGGCGCTCCGGATCGCGGGCGGCCGCGTCGCGGGAGCCGAGGTGCTGGACCGCGAGACGGGCGAGGTCGCGTCCGTGGCGGCGCGGGCGGTCGTGAACGCGACCGGCCCGTGGGTCGACCGCGTGCGCCGGCTGGAGGCGCCGGGCGTGTCGGCCTCGTACCAGCTCTCGAAGGGCGTGCACGTGCTCGTGCCCCAGCCGGAGGGTTGGTCGGCGGCGCTGACGATCCCCCAGGACAAGGTCCGGATCAGCTTCGCCGTCCCCTGGGCGGGGATGCTCCTGCTGGGAACGACCGACGATCCCTACGAGGGCGACCCGGACGAGCTCCGGCCGACCGGCGCGGACGTCGCGCAGGTGCTCTCGGAGGCGGGGCTCGCGCTCGACCCCGAGCTCGTCGCCGCGGATCGGGTCCGGTTCGCCTTCGCCGCGCTGCGGGTGCTCCCGGGAGGCGGCACCGAGACGGCGAGGGCGCGGCGCGAGACGGTGATCGACCGCGGCCCGGCGGGGATGCTGAGCATCGCCGGCGGCAAGCTGACGACCTACCGGCGGATCGCGCTCGACGCGCTCGAGCACCTGCGAGCCGACCTGGGCCTGCACCGCCTCGACCGGCGTCCGTGGCCGCTGCCCGGCGCGACGGGGCTCGACCGGGTCGCGCTCCCGGCCGACCTGCCGCCCGCCGTCCGCTCTCACCTGCTGGAGCTGTACGGCTCGCTGGCCGAGGAGGTGCTCTCGCCCGCGGCCGACGATCCGTCGCTGCTCGAGCCGCTCGACCCCGGCGCGCCGGAGCTGCAGGCGCAGGCTCTGTACGCCGCCACGCACGAGTGGGCCCGCACGCCCGAAGACGTCCTGCGGCGCCGCACGACGCTCACGCTGCGCGGGCTCGCGACGCCGCAGGTCGAGGCCGCAGTGCGGGAGCTGATCGAGGCGGCCGGCCGTCAGCCCTCGCGCGTCTCGTCGTCCGAGTCGGCCGACGGCGCGCTCATGTGACCTTCTCGATCCGGCTCGTCGAGCCGCTCGCGTCCCTCCGCCGACTCGTCCTTCGCATCCGGAAGCGGATCGTCGCCGCGGTCGCTCATCGTCTCGAGGCCCGGAATCCCGGGATCCTGCGCGATGTCGGGGTCGGGGGTGTCGGGCGGCTGGGGCTCGTTCATCGGACTCAGCTCTCGTAGGTGACGTCGCCGCTCTCGACGAGGCGCCGCTCGCCCTCGACGTCCAGCTCGAGCCGTCCCGAGCGGTCGATGCCGACGGCGACCGCGCGCGTACCGTCGACGGCGACCCGCCGCCCGCGCAGGAAGTCGCGGGCCCCGAGCGAGCCGTAGAGGGCGTCGAGCCCGCCGGCGAGCCAGCAGTCGTACGTGTTCTCGAGCCCGGCGAGGAGCTCGGCGAGCACCGTGGCCCGGTCGCGGCGCGTGCCGTCGATCGTGCAGAGCGAGGCGGCGGGCGAGCGCGGCTCGGCCGGCAGCTCCGAGGGCGTCTGGTTCACGTTGATCCCGAATCCGAGGATGACGACGTCGCCCCGGCTCTCGGCGAGCACGCCCGCGACCTTGTAGCGGTTGACCATGACGTCGTTCGGCCACTTGATCTGCGCGGCGAGGCCGAGGATCTGCTCGACGGCGTCCGCCGCCGCCGTTCCCCCCACGAGCGAGAGCTCGACCTTGCGGCGGTCGCCCGGCGGGCGGAGCACGACGGAGCAGAGGATCGCGGTCCCGGCGGGAGCATCCCAACGGCGCCCCAGCCGCCCGCGCCCGGTCGTCTGCTCCTCGCAGACGGCGGTCGCGCCCTCCGGCAGCGTCTCGTCGAGAAGGAGCTGCGTCGACTCGCAGAGCTCGCGGTAGACGTACGGCCGTCCGAGCCGGCCCCGCAGGAGCGGCTCGACGAACTCGGGCGCGAGCGAGTCCCCCGAATCGAGATAGTGGCTCAGAGCCACAAGGTCAGCGGGCGGCGGTCCGGACGCCGCCTCGCAGCGGCTCCACGCGGACGGCGCACACCTTGTACTCGGGAGTCCCGATCAGCGGATCGCCCACGTCGTGCGTGAGCCAGTTCACCTTCGCCTGCGCGAAGTGGAGGGCCATCCAGACGAGGCCGGGATAGACCCGCTCGCCGAGCGCGGCCCTGGCCTCCAGCTCGCCCCGGCGCGAGACGAGCCGGACCCAGTCGCCCTCCTCGATCCCGAGCGCGACGGCGTCCTCGGGGTTGATCTCTACGAACGGCTCCTCCTGCTTGTCAAGCACGCCCTGCTCGCGCATCGTCATCGTGGCCGAGTTGTAGTGGTAGAGCGTCCGGCCGGTCGAGAGCACGAACGGATACTCCGAGTCAGGCTGCTCGATCGGCGGCTTGTACTCGACGGGGTAGAACTTGCCCCGGCCGCTCGGCCGCGCCGGCCGGGGGGCGTGCAGGTACGGCGAGCCCGGATGCTCTCGATCCGTGCACGGCCACTGCAGGCCGACCTCCTCGATCCGGTCGTAGCGGATGCCGGCCCAGTTGGGGGCCAGGTCGGCGAACTCGTTCCAGACGTCCTCCGCGGTCCGGTACTCGGGCCAGCCCGCGCCGAGCGCGCTCGCGAAGTCGACGACGATCCGCCAGTCCTCGCGCGCCTGGCCCGGGCACGGGACGGCCTTGCGCACCCGGTTCACGCGTCGCTCCGTGTTCGTGAACGTCCCGTCCTTCTCGGCGAAGCTCGAGGCGGGGAAGACGACGTTCGCGTGCGCCCGCGACGTCTCGTTCAGGAACAGGTCCTGCGCGACGAGGAACTCGAGGTTGCGGAGGCCCTCCTCGACGTGGTGCGCGTTCGGCTCGGTGTGCGCCGGGTTCTCGCCGACGAGGTAGAGGGCCTTGATCCGGCCGTCGTGGAGGCCCGACATCATCTGGTCGAGCCGGTAGCCCGGCGTCTCGGGCATCGGCACGCCCCAGGCGTCCGAGAACTTCTTCCGGTTCTCGTCGTCGATCGCCTGGTAGCCGGGGAAGTACGCAGGGTTCGCGCCGGCGTCGTTCAGCCCCTGGACGTTGTTCTGGCCGCGAAGAGCGTTCAGGCCCGTCGACTCGTAGCCGAGGTGGCC
>JBOHAW010000253.1:0-9610 GCA_050697975.1 Gaiellaceae bacterium | reverse complement strand
CCTGCGCGAGGGCGCGCGCGCGTCGTTCCTGCTGGAGTCGGTCGAGCGCGGCCGGCTGGGGCGCTATTCGTTCGTCGGCGCGGGCTCGCGGCTCGTCTTCCTCAACGAGGCAGAGGCGTTGGCCGAGCCGGTCGTCGGCTACGTGGGCTACGACTGGGCGGCCCGGCTGGAGCCGACGGTGCCGCTCCCGGAGGACGGGCCCGCGTTCCCCGGCTCGCGCTTCGTCGTCGCGGAGTCGCTCGTCCGCTTCGACCACGTCACCGGGGTGGCGGAGGTGCTCGTCGGCGACCCCGGCGTGGTGGCCGCGACACTCGACGCCCCGCTGCCCGACGTCGCGCCGGGCCAGGGCTCCGCGGGGCCGCTCCGTCGCTTCCCCGAGCAGGCCGTCTACGAGAAGAGCGTCCGCCGCGCGCAGGAGCACATCCGTGCGGGCGACGCGTTCCAGATCGTCCTCTCGCAGCGGGCCGAGCGCCCGACGAGCGCGTCGGCGCTCGCGGTCTACCGGGCGCTCCGGCGCGTGAATCCCTCGCCGTACCTCTTCCTGCTGGAGCTCGACAGGATCGCACTCGTCGGCTCCTCGCCCGAGACGCTCGTCAAGTGCGACGGCCGGCGCGCCTCGCTGAACCCGATCGCGGGGACGACGACTCCGGGCGACGGCGACGCCGAGCGGCTGCTCTCCTCCGAGAAGGATCGGGCCGAGCATGTGATGCTCGTCGACCTCGGCCGCAACGACCTCTCACGCGTGTGCCGCGCGGGCTCGGTACGAGTCGAGCGGTTCATGGAGGCAGAGCGCTTCTCGCACGTCACCCACCTCGTCTCGGAGGTCGTCGGCGAGATCCAGCAGGGCGTCGGCCCGTTCGACCTGCTGCGCGCGACCTTTCCCGCGGGCACGGTCTCCGGGGCGCCGAAGGTGCGGGCGATGCAGATCATCTCCGAGCTCGAGGGGCACCGGCGCGGGCCGTACGCCGGCGCGGTCGGCTACGCGCTGCCGGACGGGACGCTGGACACCTGTATCGCGATCCGCACGGTCGTGCTGCAGGACGGAGTCGCATACCTCCAGGCCGGCGCGGGCATCGTCGCCGACAGCGACCCGGCGGCGGAGCACCGCGAATGCCTCAGCAAGCTCGCCGCGATCGAGGCGGCGATCGATCTGGCGGAGCGGGAGGGCGCCACGTGATCTTGCTCGTCGACAACTACGACTCGTTCACGTACAACCTCGCGCACCTGTTCGGCGAGCTGGGCGCGGAGGTGGTCGTGCTGCGCAACGACGCAATCGACGCCGACGCGGCGGAGCGGCTGGCGCCGTCGCACCTCGTCATCTCCCCCGGTCCCGGCCGCCCGGGTGATGCGGGCGCCTCGATCGAGATCCTGCGGCGGCTCGGCCCGACGACGCCGACCCTTGGCGTGTGCCTCGGGCACCAGGCGATCGTCGAGGCGTTCGGCGGCGAGGTCGGGCAGGCGCGGGAGCTGGTCCACGGCAAGGCGACCGAGGTCACGCACGACGGCCGCGGCGTCTTCACGGGCCTGCCGGAACGGTTCGCCGTCGGCCGCTACCACTCGCTCGCGGCGACGCGGATCCCGGACGTGCTCGAGATCACGTCGCATGCGGCCGACGGCGAGGTGATGGGCGTCCGGCACCGCGCGCTCCCGCTGGAGGGCGTGCAGTTCCATCCCGAGTCGGTGCTGACCCCGCTCGGGCCTGAGATCGCGAGCAACTTCCTCCGGCGATGATCCAGGAAGCGCTGTCAGAGCTGCTCGAGGGACACGATCTCTCGCGCGCGCACGCGCGCGAGGTGATGGGCGAGATCATGCGCGGCGAGGCGACGCCGGCGCAGATCGGCGGCTTCCTGGTCGCCCTGCGCGCGAAGGGCGAGTCGGTGGACGAGATCGCGGGCTGCGCCGAGGCGATGCGCGAGCACGTCCTGCCCGTGCGCCCACGGCGCGACGACCTCGTCGACACGGCGGGCACCGGGGGCGACGGCGCGCACACGCTCAACATCTCGACGGCGGCGGCGCTCGTGGCGGCAGCGGCCGGGGCGGCGGTCGCGAAGCACGGCAACCGGGCCGTCTCCTCCGCCTGCGGCTCGGCCGACGTGCTCGAGGCGCTCGGCTTCGACCTCGAGCTCGAGCCGGAGCGCATCGCCGGGTCGATCGACGAGCTCGGCTTCGGCTTCATGTTCGCGCCCACGCACCATCCCGCGATGCGCCACGCTGCCCCCGTTCGCCGCGAGCTGGCGACGCGCACCGTCTTCAACGTGCTCGGGCCGCTGACGAATCCAGCCGGCGCGCGAGCACAGGTCGTCGGCGTCTACGCGCCCGGGCTCGTGCGCCGGATCGCCGAGGTGCTCGCCCGGCTGGGCTCCCGGCGGGCATACGTCGTCCACGGCGCGGGCGGAATCGACGAGCTCTCGCCGACCGGGCCGAACCTCGTGTGCGAGGTCGTGGACGGCGAGGTCCGGGAGCGCACGCTCGACCCGCTCGACCTCGGCATCCCGCGCTGTGCTCCGGAGGAGCTGCGGGGCGGCACGCCCGCCGAGAACGCGGCCGCGATCCGAGCCGTCTTCGCGGGCGGCGACGGCGGGCACCGCGACGCCGTCCTGCTCAACGCGGCGGGCGCGATCGCGGCCGGCGGCGGGGCCGAGAACCTGCGCGAGGGGCTCGAGCGGGCCCGGGCGGCGCTCGACTCGGGAGCGGCGGCCGAGCGGCTGGAGCAGCTCGTGGCGTTCTCGCGGGGGAAGGGCTGATGGGCCGGTTCCGGGACGCCCTCGCCGGGCCCGGTCTCGCGGCCATCGCCGAGATCAAGCGCCGCTCGCCCTCGGCCGGCGATCTCCGCCCGGACGCCGACCCGGCGTCGCTCGCGGCGTCGTACGAGCAGGCGGGCGCCGCCGCCGTGTCGGTGCTCGTCGACGAGCGCTTCGGCGGCTCGTGGAACGACCTGCGCGCGGCGCGCGCGAGCGCGCGGCTGCCGTTGCTCGCCAAGGGCTTCTTCTCTACCGAGGAGCACCTGCGGACCGCCAGGGAGGCCGGCGCCGATGCCGTGCTCCTGCTTCTGCGCGACCTCGACGACGCGCAGGCGGCCGACCTCCGGCGCGCGGCCGCCGGCCTCGGCCTCGAGACGCTCGTGGAGGCGCACGACGCGGCCGAGCTCGACCGCGGGATCGCACTCGGGGCGGAGGTGATCGGCGTCAATGCCCGCGACCTCTCCACGTTCCGGATCGACCGCCGCGCGCAGCTCGAGCTCGTCGCGCGCGCTGGAGACCTTGTGGCTCTGAGCCACAAGGTCCTCGTCGCCGAGAGCGGCGTCAACTCCCGCGCGCAGGGTGCGGCGGCCGAGCTCGCCGGCGCGGACGCGATCCTCGTGGGCTCGGCCCTGATGCGCGCACCCGACCCCGGGCGGAAGCTCGCCGAGCTGATCTCGCGGCCGCTCGTCAAGGTCTGCGGCCTCACGCGCCAGGAGGACGTCGACGCAGCGGTCGAGGCGGGCACTGACCTGACCGGCTTCATCCTCGCCCGGGAGAGCCCGCGCCGGGCGCCTGCCGTCCTCGACGTCCCCGAGACCGTGCTCTCGGTCGCCGTCTACGTCGGCGAGTCGGGCGACGACGGAGCCGACCTCACCCAGCTCTACGAGCGCGAGAACGGTCACCGGGGGCGCGACGCCGTCCTCCTGCGCGCGGGAGTGCCGGTCGCGCGGGTGCTCGACCTGCCCTGGCAGGACGAGGATCCGAAGCACCTCGAGCGTGCCCGGACGGTCGAAGGGCGCGTGATGCTGGCCGGAGGCCTGTCCGCGGAGAACGTCGCCGGCGCGATCGCGGCGGTGCGCCCATGGGCCGTCGACGCGAGCTCGCGGCTCGAGGTCGCGCCGGGCGTCAAGGACCACGCGCGGGTACGCGCGTACGTCGAGGCGGCCCGCGCGTGAGCACCGGTCTCTACGGCACCTACGGCGGCCGCTACGTTCCCGAGACGCTGATTCCGGCGCTCGACGAGCTCGAGGCCGGCTGGCGCGCGGCGACCGCTGACGAGCGCTTCCACGCCGAGCTGCACGAGCTCGGGACGGAGTACGCGGGCCGGCCCACCCCGCTCACCCGGGCGGAGCGCTTCGCCCCCGCCAAGCGGCTCTACCTGAAGCGCGAGGACCTCCTCCACACGGGAGCGCACAAGCTCAACAACGCGCTCGGGCAGGCGGTGCTGGCGCAGCGACTCGGGAAGCGGAGGATCGTGGCCGAGACGGGCGCGGGCCAGCACGGGGTCGCGGCGGCGACGGTCTGCGCGCGCTTCGGGCTCGAGTGCGTCGTGTACATGGGCGAGGAGGACATGCGCCGGCAGCGGCCCAACGTCGAGCGCATGGGGCTGCTCGGCGCGGAGGTGCGTCCGGTCGACTTCGGCACGCGCACGCTCAAGGAGGCGACGAGCGAGGCGATCCGGGACTGGATCACCAACGTCGAGACCACCCACTACCTGATCGGATCGTGCGTGGGCCCGCATCCGTACCCGGAGATCGTGCGCGAGCTCCAGTCCGTGATCGGACTGGAGGCCCGGGAGCAGTTCCTGCACGCGGAAGGACGTCTTCCGGACGCGGTGGTCGCTTGTGTCGGCGGCGGCTCCAACGCGATCGGCATCTTCGCCGGCTTCCTCGCCGACGCAGACGTCCGGCTGATCGGCGTCGAGGCGGCGGGCGCGGCGAGCCTCGGCACCGGCCGGCCCGGGGTGCTCCACGGCTCGCGCTCCTCGGTGCTCGCCGACGAGGACGGTCAGATCGCCGACGCGCACTCGATCTCGGCCGGGCTCGACTACCCCGGCGTCGGGCCCGAGCACGCGTTCCTGCGCGACAGCGGGCGCGCCGAGTACGTGGGCGCGACCGACGAGGAGGCGCTGGCAGCCTTCCGCAGCCTCGCCAGGACCGAGGGCATCGTGCCGGCGCTCGAGCCGGCGCACGCGCTCGCGCGCGCGGCGGAGCTCGATGCCGAACGCGTGCTCGTCTGCCTCTCCGGCCGCGGAGACAAGGACCTCACGGAGGTGCTCGCGCGGTGAGGCACGTCTTCGAGCCGACCCGCTTCCACGTCACGATCGGCTCGCACGAGCCCGTGCTGCGCATCGGCGACGGCGACACGCTCGCCACGTGGTGCGTCGACTCGGGCGGCCTCGACCGGCACGGGGAGCACATCACGGACGGCGGCAACCCGCAGACGGGCCCGTTCTACGTCGAGGGCGCCGAGCCGGGGGACGCGCTGGCCGTGCGGCTCGACCGGCTGTGGCCGAACCGCGAGCGCGGCGTCACCGGCACGCTCGTCGCCGCCAACGTCGTCGAGCCGTGGTTCGCGTCGGCGCTGCCGTACGAGCAGGCCGAGGACGAGGACGTCTGGATCCTCGACCTCGACCGCGGCACGGCGCGACTCGAGTCGCCTCCCGCCGGTCTCGAGGAGCTCGGCGAGCTCCCGCTCGCGCCCATGCTCGGCTGCTTCGGCGTCGCGCCCTCGCGCGGCCAGGCGATCTCGTGCGCGACCTCCGGTCCGCACGGCGGCAACATGGACTACCGCGGCTTCCGTCAGGGCGTCACCGTCTACTTCCCGGTCTTCGTCGAGGGGGCGCTCCTGCACGTCGGCGACGGGCACGCGCTCCAGGGCGACGGCGAGATCGTCGGCACCGGGATCGAGGTCTCCCTCGACGTCGAGCTCACGGTGCGAGTGCTCAAGGGGAAGACGATCCAGTGGCCCCGGGCCGAGGACGACGACTTCGTGCTGGCGGTCGGAAACGCGCGCCCGCTCGACCAGGCGCTCCAGCACGCGACGACCGAGCTCATGCGCCTGCTCGACGAGGACTACGGGCTCGACTCCCGGGCCGGCTCGGCGCTGCTCGGCCAGTGCATCCGCTACGAGGTGGGCAACGTCTACGACCCCGCCTACACGGTGGTCGCGAAGGTCGAGAAGCGTTTGCTGCCCACGCGCTAGCGATGCAGCGCAAGCGCCTCTCCATCTACCTGATGTCGGGCCCGGACACGCCCGCGCTGGCCGCGGCCGCCGTGAAGGGCGGCGCCGACCTGCTCGAGCTCGGCTTCCCGTTCTCCGACCCGCTCGCGGACGGCCCCGTGATCCGCCGCGCCGCCGAGCGCGCGCTCGCGCAGGGCATGCGCACGGCGGCCTGCCTCGAGTGCCTCGCGCGCGTACGCGCGCTCGTCGACGTCCCGCTCGTGCCGATGACGTACGCCTCGCTGCTCGAGGCGTACGGGTACGAGCGCTTCGACGCCGACGCCCGCGCGGCCGGCGCGACGAGCCTGATCGTGGCCGACCTGCCCGCCGGTGAAAGGCCCGAGCTTCGGAGGGTCCAGCTCGTCGCGCCCACGTCGACCGACGAGCGCATCGCGCTGGCGGCCGAGCAGACCGACGGCTGGCTGTACCTCGTCACCGTAACGGGCACGACCGGCGCCCGCGCGGAGCTGTCCGGGGCCCTGGCCGGGCTCGTGGAGCGCGCGCGGGCGCTGACCGACGTTCCCCTCCTCGCCGGCTTCGGCATCTCGACGCCCGAGCAGGCTCGCGCCGCCGCCGACCTCGCCGACGGCGTCGTCGTCGGCTCGCGCGCACTCGAGGAGGCCGAAGCCGGCCCGGACGCGCTGCGCGCGTACGTCCGCTCCCTGCGGGCCGCGCTCGACGCAGAGCCGGCGCCGAGCGGATCGCCATGATGCCCCACGTCCTCGTCCGGATGCCGACCGGGTAGGTTCCCGTCCGTGAAGGACTACCAGCCGTCCACCTACGGAGACCGGATCGCCGACGTCTACGACGAGTGGTACGGCGAGCTCGATCCGGGGACCGCCGTCACGACGCTCGCGGAGCTGGCCGGCGGCGGTCCGGCGCTCGAGCTCGCGATCGGCACCGGCCGGATCGCGCTCCCGCTCGCCGCGACAGGCCTGGAGGTGCACGGCATCGACGTGTCGGGGCAGATGGTCGCGAGGCTACGGGAGAAGCCCGGAGGCGGCGAGGTCCCGGTCACGATCGGCGACTTCGCCGACGTCGGCGTCGCGGGGGCCTACCGGCTCGTCTACGTCGCGTTCAACACCTTCTTCGCGTTGCTCACCCAGGACGACCAGGTCCGCTGCTTCGAGAACGTGGCCGCGCACCTGACCCCGGACGGCGTCTTCGTGATCGAGGCGTTCGTCCCCGACGTGACCCGCTTCGACCGTGGCCAGCGCCTCTCGGTCGAGAAGATCGAGACCGAATCCGTCACGATCCACGCCGCTCGCCACGACGCGCTCACGCAGCAGGTGTCGTCGCACCACCTCGTCCTGAGCGAGGGCGTCGAGCCGCGCTTCCAGCCGGTGCGGATCCGCTACGCCTGGCCGTCCGAGCTCGACCTGATGGCGCGCCTGGCGGGCCTTCGACTCCGCGATCGCTGGGCAGGCTGGGAACGCGAGGAGTTCACGGCTGACAGCGTCCAGCACGTCTCGGTGTACGCGCGCGCCTGACGGCGCCGGATCTTGACACGACCAGCGGGCGGTCGGATACTCGAACGGCGTGCGAGGGGTCACCTCGCGGTGGAAGGACGTTTCGCGCTGATGCGGTTCAGCGCCCGAGTCGAGGCAGAACGTCGCCGGGCCTCACGGCCTCGACGGCCTCCTCTCTCTCCAACCCGTCAGCGCCGCGTCCGCCTTTTCGTGGTCCCTGGAAAGGAGACCTGAGATGGACAAAAGCGCGAGCGACCGTCGCGCTCGATTCGTGATCCGGTTCGCCGTCGTCGTGGGCGCTCTGGCGCTCCTGACGCTCGTGCTGCCGGCTCGAGCAGCCCAGGCGCAGGCCGCCTGGCAAGTCGTGAACATTCCCGGCCTCCCTGCCGGGGCAGGACTGAACGAGATCTGGGCTCGAGCGCCGGACGACGTCTTCGTCTGGTCGAGCCGCACGACACCGGCGACGGTGGACACGCCCGAGTCCTTCCTCCACCACTGGGACGGCACGACCTGGGGCCAGGTGCTGTCCCTGCCCGGCCACTCGTCCGGCTCCGTGCACGGCACCGGCCCGCTGCAGGTCTTCGCTTCGGCCTACCGGTGCCTGAACGGGCCTGCGGCCGGCTGCGGACCGGATCGCGGCGGGCGCGTCTACCGCTCGGAAAACGGAGGAATGACCTGGAGCGAGGACCCGCTCCCGGCCGAGGTGGGCTCCAACCACGTGCGCGACCTGACCGGCACGCCGGGAAACGTCCACGCGAACACGGGCGCGAACATCATTCGCTTCGACGGAACCAGTTGGGGCGTCAGCTTCACTCCTCCTGTCGACCCGGCTACCAACCCCAACCCCTACACGATCACCCTGATCAGCGCGAACGAGGGCTACTACGTGACCTGCTGGGGCTGGGGCCCGTGGAACGGCGTCTCGTGGAGCTTCAACGGCGCCCAGTTCGACTTCTGCGACCCCAGGGACATCTGGGGAACGCGGGACGGGAACGGGGCGCTCCACCTGTACGCGGTCGGCGCCAACAACTTCGAGAACGGCGTCAGGGTCTGGCGCTTCGACGAGGCGACCCAGTCCTTCGGCTGCAAGTTCTGCTTCGCGTTCAGCGACGGGAGCGGCTTCCTGATCGGAACCGCGCACGGGATCTGGGGATCGGGACCCGACGACATCTACGTGATCGGCCATCTGCAGCCGGATCCGGGCAGCGGCAGGCTGTACCACTTCGACGGCTCGACCTGGAGCCGGGTCACGGTGGTCGACCCGATTCCGGGGCCCAGCGACCCGGGCGGGGGCCAGATCGCGGGCACCGGTCCCGAGGACGTCTGGGTCGCGCTCAGCGACGGCCGCCTCCTGCACTACGCGTCCACGGACCGAGACGGCGACGGTGTGCCCGATGCGGACGACAACTGCCCCGACGCCGCCAATCCAGGGCAAGAGGACAACGACGGCGACGGCCTGGGCGACGTCTGCGACCCGGACGACGACAACGACGGAGTGGACGACACGGCCGACAACTGCCAGTTCGTCGCCAACCAGGATCAGGCCGACGTCGATCGGGACGGCAAGGGTGACGCTTGCGACCCGGTCTTCGACAGCACTCCCTGCAAGGCCGTGGGGATCGGCGCGATCTCCCGGAGACAGACCTTCACCTTCGACGTCCGGTACGCGGCGGGCGCGCCCGCGCCGGTAGGCAACGTCAGCTACTCGGATGGCGGAGCCGGCAAGAGACTCCGCTCGACGAAGATCGTCGGTCTTGCCTGCTTCGGCTCGCACGCCACGATCGTCGGGCAGGGAACCGTCGTTCGAGGCACGACGATCGAGTTCAGGGTCGACGTCGACGACCTCGGACCCGGCACCGGCACCGACACGTTCGCCGTCCAGTGGCCCGGCTATGCCGCGTCCGGCACGCTCACGAAGGGAGACATCAAGGTCCAGATCGGCTAACGGCTACTCCCGGTCGAACGAGGGGCCGGCCTGCGCCGGTCCCTCGGCATGCCTAGGCCGCCGCGTACACCGGCAGGCCGTCTCGGCGCGCCCGCCCCGCCCGGTCTTCCGCGACCAGGCGCTCGAGGTGCGCGATCGCCTCGGCGACGGCGAAGCGGCGCTGGCTGACGGGCAGGTCGTCCGTGAACAGCTCGAGCGCGACCTCGAAGGCGCTCTGAGCCCCGTTCGCGAGC
>JBOHAW010000252.1:0-18875 GCA_050697975.1 Gaiellaceae bacterium | reverse complement strand
GTACGAGTCCGTCGAACTCGCGGTCCGGCAGGACGGCGGTCGCCCCGGGCGCGACGACGGCGAGCTTCTCGGCGGCGATCGCCTCGCGGGTCTCGCCGAGCACGGCGGTGTGCTCCAGCGCGACGTTGGTGAGCAGCACGACGCGCGCCGCAAGCACGTTCGTGGCGTCGAGCCGTCCGCCCAGACCCGCCTCCACGACCGCTGCGTCGACCTCGGCGGCGGCGAACTCGGCCAGCGCCGCGGCGGTCAGCACCTCGAACTGCGTCGCGCCCTCGGCATGCGGCCGGACGCGTGCGATCGCGCGCTCGAAGTCGGCTTCGCCGCCGTCGACACGGATCCGCTCGCCCCAGCCCGTGACGTGCGGCGAGAGGTACGCGCCGACTCTGAGCCCCTCGGCCCGCAGGAGCTCCTCGACCGTGCGAGTCGCGGTCGACTTGCCGTTCGTGCCGACGACGTGGACCGCTGGATACGCGAGCTGCGGGTCGCCGAGCTCGGCCAGGAGTGACCGCATCCGCTCGAGCCCGAACACCTCGGGCCATGGGCTGAGGCTCGCGACCCAGTCGGCGGAGCTGTTCACTCGAGCTAGCCGCTCTCGGCGCCTGCGAGCAGCTCGAGCTCCCGCCGGTAACGGACGAGCTTCTCACGCTCGGCCTCGACCACCTCGGGCTTCGCGTTCTGCACGAAGCGGTCGTTAGCCAGCATGCCTTCGGCGCGGGCGATCTCCTTGCGTAGCCGATCGATCTCCACCGCCGCGTCGCCGTTCGCCTTCGCCCGCTCGGGCCTGACGACGGCGTCGAAGATGCGCCGCTCCTCGTCGCCGAGCTCGACGGTCACGCCGCTGCGCCGGAACACCGCCGCCGCCTCCTGAACGCGGTCGAGCGCGCCCGCCGCGTCTGCGTACGAGCCGTCCGCAGCGGGCCAGGCGGCGCGGATCAGCCGCGACTCGCGCCCCGGGACGTGCGACCAGATCTCCTCCGTGACGTGGGGCATGACCGGATGGAGGAGCTCGAGGAGCCGCTCGAGCGCGGCGAGCGCGGTCGCGCGCGCATCGTCGTCGCCGTCGCGAAGCCGCGGCTTGATCGCCTCCGCGTACCAGTCGCAGAAGTCGTCGAAGGTGAGGTGGTAGAGCGCACTCATCGAGGCAGCGAACTCGAAGCGCGACCAGGCGTCCTCGACCTCCGCCCGCGCCGCGTCGAGCCGGCCGAGGATCCACCGCTCCTCGAGATCGCGCGGACGGAGCTCGGGCTCGGCTCCCTCGACGTTCGCGAGGATGAGCCGCGACACGTTCCAGAGCTTGTTCGCGAGCTTCCGCCCCTCCTCGATCGTGCCGACCGAGAAGCGCACGTCCTGCGACGAGGACATCTTGAGCAGGCCGTAGCGCGTGGCATCGGCGCCGTGGCGGGCGATGAGGTCGGTCGGGTCGATTCCCGTGCCCAGGCTCTTGGACATCCGCCGGCCGTCGGGCGCGAGGATCATCGAGTGGTAGTTGACAGCGCTGAAGGGGATGTCGCCCATCAGCTCGATGCCGGACCAGATCATCCGCGAGACCCAGAGGAAGTTGATGTCGCGGCCGGTCGAGCATACGTCGCCCGGGTAGAACGTCTGGAGCTCGGGCGTCGGCTCCGGCCAGCCGAGCGTCGCGAAGGGCCAGAGCGCGGACGAGAACCAGGTGTCGAGCACGTCCTCGTCCTGCGTCAGCCCTGCGCTTCCGCACGTCGCGCACGCCGGCGGCGCGGCCTCGGCAATCGTCGTGTGTCCGTCAGGGCAATACCAGACGGGGATCCGATGTCCCCACCACAGCTGCCGCGAGATGCACCAGGGACGGATGTTCTCGAGATACGAGAGCATCACCTTCGTCTGCTGCTCGGGCCGCGAGCGAATCCGACCCTCGCGGAGCGCCGCGATCGCCGGCCGAACGAGCTCCTCCATCTCGCACCACCACTGGAGCAGGACGAGCGGCTCGATCCTGTCGTTCGAGCGGTCGCAGTGGCCGACGGCGTGACGGAAGTGCTCGCGGCGCTCGATCAGGCCCCGCTCCTCGAGCCGAGCCAGGATCCGCGCCTCCGCCTCGGCCTGGGTCAGGCCTGCGAACTCGCCGGCCTCCGCGCTCATCCGGCCGTCCAGGCCGATCACCGTCAGCTCGGGCAGCCCGTGGTCGCGCCCGATCTCCCAGTCCATCGGATCGTGCCCGGGCGTGATCTTGACCGCCCCGGTGCCGAACCCCGGCTCGACGCGCTCGTCCGCGACGATCGGAACCCCGCGCTCGACGATCGGGACGATCGCCTCCTTGCCCACGAGCTCGCGGTAGCGCTCGTCGCCGGGGTGGACGGCCACCGCGACGTCGGCGAGCATCGTCGGAGGCCGTACGGTCGCGATCGTGACGTGGCCGGAGCCGTCGGCGAGCGGATAGCGGATCCACGTGAGGGTGTCGTCGACGTCCACGTGGTTCACCTCGAGATCCGACACGGTGCTCGCGCAACCTGGGCACCAGTTCACGATCCGGTTGCCCCGGTAGATGTACCCCTTCTCCGCCAGATGCACGAAGAAGCGCATCACCGAGCGCGTGTAGGCGTCGTCCATCGTGAAGCGGTGCCGGCGGTAGTCGAGCGAGGCGCCGAGCGACCGGAGCTGGACCATGATCTGGCCGCCGTAGTCGCGGATGAACTCCCAGCAGCGCTCGACGAACGCGTCGCGGCCGAGATCCTGGCGGGAGAGGCCCTCCTGGGCAAGCCGCTTCACCATCACCGCCTGGAGGGCGATCGAGGCGTGGTCGTAGCCGGGCTGCCAGAGCGCGTTGAAGCCGCGCATCCGGTGCGATCGGATGAGGACGTCCTGGCACGACGCGTTCAGCGCGTGGCCCATGTGCAGCCGGTCCGTGACGTTCGGCGGCGGGAGGCAGATGACGAAGGTCGGCCGCGGGTCGTCGGGCTCGGCGTCGTAGAGCCCCTCCGCCTCCCAGGCGCGCTGCCAGCGCTCCTCGACACCCTCCGGCTTGTACAGCGGCTCCATGGCGCGGATCGTAGCGATGCGCGGAATCCAATCCGGCCGGGGCATGTTGGTGGTATTGATCGGTGCCGCCACTACACCGAGGAGGAGCCGTGAAGAGAACGCTCGCTCTGCTCAGCGCGCTCGCCGCCGTCCTGGTCGTCGCCGGAGCCGGCGCCAGCCCGAGACCATCCGCCTACGTCCTGCCCGGCGCCGCCGTCTTCCCGGAAGGCGTCGACTTCTGGCCGAAGACGGGCCAGTACTTCGTGAGCAGCACCGGTGACGGCTCGATCATGCGCGGGCACGTCGCCGAGCCGGCCGCGAGCACGTTCGTCGCGCCGACCGGGATCGGGTTCTCGTCGATCGGAGTGAAGGTCGACAAGAAGGATGGACTGCTCTACGTCGCGGGCGGGAACACCGGCACAGTCCGGGTCTACGACGCCGAGACGGCAGCGCTGCTGCGCACGTTCGAGTCAGGCCCAGGCGGCTTCATCAACGACCTCGTGGTCACGCGCGGCGGGGACGTCTACGCCACGGACTCCTTCCGCCCGATCCTCTGGCGCGCCCAGGCCGGCTCGCCCGGCGGAGCGCTCGAGCCCTGGCTGCCGCTCGCCGCGACTCCGATCCAGTACACGCCCGGCTTCAACCTGAACGGAATCGTGGCGACGAAGGACGGCGACCAGCTCGTCGTCGCGCAGTCGTCCACGGGCAAGCTGTTCCACGTCGACGTCGCCTCGAAGACGGTCTCCGAGATCGATCTCGGCGGCGAGCTCGTCCCCGCCGACGGGCTCGAGCTCAGCGGCCGGACCCTCTACGCCGTCGCGGCGGGCGCGATCGTGAAGATCGCGCTGGCGAACGACCTGCTGAGCGGGACCGTGATCTCCCGAACGACCGACCCCTCCTTCGACTCGCCCACGACGATCGCGATCGCACGCGGGCGCCTGCTCGTCGTCAACTCCCAGTTCGGCCGGCTCTTCAGCGGGCAGCCGCCGGTGCTGCCGTTCACCGTCTCGAGCATCCCCGTGCCGTAAGCGTCGCCCCTACGCGCGCAGAATCTCGGCGATCCGCTCGGCGAATCGCCACCGTGGTCAGATTCGTCGAAGCGCGCGCCGGCCGCCGAGCTCAAGCGCCGTCACGTGCCCCTTCAGGCAATACACGCCTGCTTCTGGCCCGCGATCACGCGGCGCCAGGAACCACCCCCGCCCTTGCCAAGGCTCCCGAGCCTTGGCCGCGGACGGGTGCGGCCCCTGGCTTGGGGCTCGCGACCCAGAAGCGGGGCAGCATTACCTGAAGGGGCACTAGGCGGAACGCTCCGCCGGCCGGGGGCGCGCCCCGCGGTGGTCGAGCACCGTGATCAGAAGCTCGAAGGAGTGCAGCACGTGGTCACGCGCGAGCGCGCGCGCGCCCGCAGCGCTCCCGGACGCGAGCGCCTGCCGGATCGAGTCGTGCTCCCGCACGTTGCGCTCGTAGAGGGCGTCGACCTCCGAGCCCCCGGGCGCCCACACCGCCAGGCCGGAGAACGAGCGGCGCGCCTCCTTAGCGATGCGCTCGACGAGCGGCACGTCCGCGACCCGGTAGATGACGTCGTGGAACGCGTGATTCGCGCCGACCCACTCGGCGGTCAGCCGCCAGCGCTCGGCCTCCGCGCGCCCCGGGGCCCGTAGCTCCTGCGTCAACCGGCTGAACGTGCGCTCAGCCGCCGCGAGCTCGGAGAGGTCCGCCTCCGTCATCTTCGGCGCGGCCAGCTCGGTGGCGAGCGACTCGAGCTCGGCCCGGACGAGGAACGCCTCCCACAGCTCCTCGCGCGAGAGCGTGCGAACCCGCACGCCGCGATTCGGCACGAACGAGACGAGGCCGAGCGCGGCGAGTCGGCGCAGTGCCTCGCGGACGGGCGTTCGGCTGACTCGAAAGCGCTCGGAGAGCTGCTCCTGGCGCAGGACGGCCCCGGGCGCGAGCTCGCCCGAGACGATCGCCTCCTCGATCACGAGCGCGATCTCGTCCGCCTTCGTGCTCTCGAGCGGCACGGCCCTACGCCAGGCGCTCGTACGCCGGGAGGGTCAGGAACTCGACGAACTCGTCGGAGAGCGCCACCTCCTCGAAGACCTCGCGGGCCTCCTGCAGACCCTCGCCGGTCTCGCGGTCCAGCACCTCCCGTACCTCCTCGCGCGTGAAGCGCCCGGCCCGGACCCACTGCCAGACCTGCGTGCGTGAGATCTCCGCCGTCGCCACGTCCTCCATCAGATTGTCGATCGCCGCCGCCCCAGTGCCCGAGAGCCAGGCGGCCAGGTAGCGGAGGCCGACGTTGACGTTCGCGCGCAGCCCCGCCTCGGTGATCTCGCCGCCGGGCACGCGGAAGTCGAGCAGCTCGTCCGCCCCGACACTCACGTCGTCGCGCTGCCGCTCGACCTGGTTCGGCCGCCCACCGAGCGCGTCGTCGAACACCTCGCGCGCCACTGGGACGAGATCCGGGTGCGCGACCCACGTGCCGTCGAAGCCGTCGGCCGACTCGCGCAGCTTGTCCTCGCGGACGCGCGCGAGCGCGGTCTCGGTCACCTCGGGGTCGCGCCGGCTCGGGATGAACGCGGCCATCCCCCCGATCGCGTGCGCGCCGCGGCAGTGACACGTCTTGACGAGGAGCTGCGTGTACGCGCGCATGAACGGCACGGTCATCGTCACCTGCGCCCGGTCGGGCAGCACGCTGTCCGGGAAGCGCTTGATCACGCTGAAGATGTAGTCCCAGCGGCCCGCGTTCAGCCCGGACGAGTGCTCCCGCAGCTCGTGGAGAATCGCATCCATCTCGAACGCGGCCGAGATCGTCTCGATCAGGACGGTGGCCCGGATCGAGCCGCGGGGGACACCGAGCTCGGCCTGCGCGAGGAGGAACGCGTCGTTCCAGAGCCGCGCCTCGAGGTGGCTCTCGAGCTTCGGCAGGTAGAAGTACGGCCCCGAGCCCCGCTCGAGCAGCTCGCGGGCGTTGTGGAAGAAGGCGAGGCCGAAGTCGAACAGGCTCGCGGAGACCGGCTCGCCGTCGACGAGGAAGTTCCGCTCCGACAGGTGCCAGCCGCGCGGGCGAACGACGAGGGTGGCCGTCTCCTCGTTCAGTCGGTAGCTCTTGGCGTCGGTCTCGAGGCTGATCGTTCCGCGCACCGCGTCGGCGAGGTTCCGCTGGCCCTCGAGGACGTTCGCCCAGGTGGGCGAGCTCGCGTCCTCGAAGTCGGCCATGAAGACGCTCGCGCCCGAGTTGAGCGCGTTGATCATCATCTTGCGGTCGACCGGACCGGTGATCTCGACGCGCCGGTCGCGTAAATCGGCCGGGGCATCGGCGACCCGCCAGTCGCCCGGCCGCTCCACGATCTCGGGGCGCCCACCCTCGAGGAGCGCCGCGTGATGCTCGCGCCGGCGGTCGAGCAGCTCGAGCCGCTTCGGGTTCAGGTCGCGGTGGAGGCGGGCGACGAAATCCCGGGCGTCCGCGGACAGGATCTCGTCGCCTGCCGAAACGGTCACGCGGGCTGGAACTGCGCCTCCTCGGTGGAGCCCTTGAGCGCGAGGGTCGAGCTCTCGCCGCCGCTCACGGCCTGGAGCACGGCGTCGAAGTACCCGGCCCCGACCTCGCGCTGGTGCCGCGTCGCGGTGTAGCCCTCGGCCTCCATCGCGAACTCGTGCTCCTGGAGCCGGACGTAGGCGGGCATGCCCTCGGCAGCGTATCCCGTCGCCAGCTCGAACATCGAGGCGTTGAGCGCGTGGAAACCCGCCAGCGTGATGAACTGGAAGCGGTACCCCAGCGCGCCGAGGTCACGCTGGAAGCTCTCGATCGCAGCGTCGTCGAGGTGCGCGCGCCAGTTGAAGGACGGGGAGCAGTTGTACGCGAGCAGCTTGCCCGGGTAGCGCTCGTGGATCGCCTCGGCGTAGAGGCGAGCCTCCTCCATGTCCGGCGTCGAGGTCTCGAACCAGAGCACGTCCGCGTACGGGGCGTACGCCAGCGAGCGCGTGATCGCCGCATTAAGACCGTCGGTGACCCGGAAGAAGCCCTCGGGCGTCCGCTCGCCGGTGGCGAACTCGCGGTCGGCCGCGTCGACGTCGCTGGTCAGGAGGGTGGCGCTCAAGGAGTCGGTGCGCGCGACGAGCACGGTCGGGACGCCGGCGACATCCGCGGCGAGCCGCGCCGCCGCGAGCGTGCGGATGAACTGGCTCGTCGGGACGAGCACCTTGCCGCCCAGGTGGCCGCACTTCTTCTCCGCCGCGAGCTGATCCTCGAAGTGGACGCCGGCAGCCCCGGCTTCGATCATCCCCCTCATCAGCTCGAAGGCGTTCAGTGCGCCGCCGAATCCCGCCTCGGCGTCGGCCACGATCGGCACGAGCCAGTCGCGGTCGCTCCCGCCCTCGGCGCACGCGATCTGGTCGGCGCGCAGCAGGGCGTTGTTCAGCCGCCGCACGAGCGCGGGAGCGCTGTTCGCCGGGTAGAGGCTCTGGTCCGGATACGTGGCGCCGGCGAGGTTCGCGTCCGCGGCCACCTGCCAGCCCGAGAGATAGATCGCCTTCAAGCCGGCCTGCACCATCTGGACGGCCTGGCCTCCGGTCATCGCGCCAAGCGCGGCGACGTACGAGTCGGGCTCGTTCAGCTGCCGCCACAGCCGTTCGGCTCCGCGGCGCGCGAGCGTGTGCTCGATCTCGACCGAGCCTCGCAGCCTGAGGACGTCCTCGGGGCTGTAGGGGCGCTCGATCCCGCGCCAGCGATCGGGGTTGGTGCCGTTACCGTTCCGGTGAGACATCGCCCTCTCCTCTCGGTCAAGAACCTAATTCTGGATCCTAGATTGCCAGTTTTCGGGTCGCCAGGCAAGAATAGTCCCGATCTCGGATCCCAAACGAACGTCTAGGGCTTCCCCTTCCACCGGCCGATTGCAAGGCCAGCGTGGTCTAGTGCGCGGTCCAGCCGAAATCCATCAGCACGGGCGCACCGTCGAACGCGCGTCCGGCCGGGCCCAGCAGGAAGGCTGCGACCTCCGCGACCTCGTCGGGCTCGAGCAGGCGCTTGACCGCCTGCGGCGCGAGCAGGACGTCCTCGAGCACGCGCTCCTCGGGCAGCCCGTGCGCCTCCGCCTGCGTCACGATCTGCGCGTCGAGAAGCGGTGTGCGCACGTAGGACGGGCAGAGCGCGGCCGCGGTGATGCCTTGGGCGGCGCCCTCCAGCGCGAGCGTCTTGACGAGGCCGAGGAGGCCGTGCTTGGCCGCGACGTAGCCGGCTTTGAAGGGCGAGGCGACGACGCCGTGCACGGAGGCGACGGCGAGGAAGCGCCCGTCGCCCGTCGCGGCGAGGGCGTCCCAGGCGTACTTCGCGAGCAGGAACGGACTGGTCAGCAGGACGGCGAGCAGGGCATCCCAGCGCTCCTCGGGAAACTCGCTCACGGGGGCGACGTGCTGGAAGCCGGCGTTCGCGACCACTGCGTCGAGCCGGCCGAAGCGCTCGAGCGCCATGTCGACGACCGTGCGGTTGCCCGCGCGGCTCGCGAGGTCGGCGTCCCCGACGTCGACGCCGAGCACCCCCCAGCCGTCGGCCTCGAGGCGCCGGACGATCGCGGCGCCGATCCCTCCGGCCGCGCCCGTGACGAGCGCGACCCTACGAGGGGCCGCCGACCGCTCCATGCGGCGCCGTCAGGAAGGCGTGGGCGAGCGCCCAGGTCTCCGGCGAGTTGAGGATCCCGAGGTGCGCCGTGCCGAGCAGGGGGTCATAGCCACCCTGGCCGGCGAGGTCGACGTTCCGCGCGAGCGGCCCCTCGAGCCGCGCGCTCCGCGAGAAGTCGTGTGGATCCCCATTTCGGTCCTGCGCCGGGACGGGGGCGATCAGCCCGTCCTGGACGGAGAAGTAGACGAAGCTCGTGTCGGCGTTCCGGATCGCGAGGTACCGGGTCGGGCCGCGGGTCTCGTTGCCGTGGTTCAAGCGGGTGAGGAACGGCGTGTCGGCGGCGCCGTACTCGCGGCAGATCGCGCTCTCGGGCGTGAACCCGCCGAAAGCCGGGAGCTGCCAGTAGTTGAGCGGGCTCGGCGAGCAGTTCACGATTCCGTGATTCGGCCCGTCGATCGCCACGAGGCGGCGCACGAGGTGGTGGGCGCGATCCTGGCGCATCCATTCGCGCGCCAGCGTCACGCCGAGGCTGTGCCCGACGATGTCGGCGCGCTTCGCGCCCGTGTACGCGAGCACGGCCTCGACGAAGCGGCGCAGATCGGGGACGTTGGCGACGGTCGAGTGCGCCTCGCCGGACCGGTTCGTCGGCGTCGCGAGCAGGTCGCACTGATCGCCCTGGTACCCGAGCGCCCACAGCTCGCCGGGCGCGTAGCCGCCCGCGAGGAGGAAGTCCGCGAGGGCCTGCACGTCGCCGTAGAACGGGTTGCACACGGTCGGGTACGGCGTGTCGTTGTTGCCGTGCAGGAGGACGACCGGCGTCCGGCTCACCTGGCCGGCAGCCCCGAAGCCGAGTATTGGCGTCCCGAGCGAGGCGTCCTCGATCACCGGGAATCCGGCCGGGAAGGACGTCCCGACGCCGGCCGAGGCGACGGGGGCGACCGCGAGTGCGGCGACGAGAGCGGCGATCCACAAGCGGTGGGTCATGACTCCTCCTGGTCGAGAAAACGAAGTACGAGCTCGGCGACGCAGACGGGCTTCGCCTCGCCCTCACGCTCGACGGTGGCCGCAACCGTCGCCTGCACGCCGCCCGCCACCTCGTCCACGGCCTCGACGCGGAAGCGCCCCCGAATGCGGCTTCCGGCCGGCACCGGCGCCGGGAAGCGCACGCGGTTCAGGCCGTAGTTCAGCGTCACGCCGTCGCCCCGCACGGACGAGGTGACCTCGGTCCAGAGGCGCACGAGCAGGGACAGCGTGAGGAAGCCGTGCGCGACCGTCGTCCCGAAGGGCCCAGCCGCGGCGAGCGCCGGATCGACGTGGATCGACTGGTGGTCGTCGGTGGCGGCGGCGAAGGCGTCGATCCGCTCCTGCGTGATCTCGAGCCAGGAGCTCGGAGGCGGCTCGAATCCGACCGCGATCACGGACGCCCCCAGCGCACGACGCTCGCCGCCCACGTGTACCCCGTGCCCGCGGCGAGCAGCAGCACGAGATCGCCGTCGCGCAGCTCGCCCGCGCGGCCGGCGCGGTCGAGGGCGAGAAGAGGGTCGACGCCGCTCATGTGCCCCGTGTCGTCGAGGTACGCCGCGCGGCCGGGCTCGAGCCCGAGCGCAGCGACAATCGCGTCGTGCATCGAGCGCTTCATGTGGATCCCGCAGAGGTACGAAAGGTCGCCGAGCGCGGCGTTCGAGAGGCGGAGCGCGTCCTCGGCCACGCGAACGAAGTTCGGCAGGCTCACGCCGTCGAGGCGCTCCTTCATCGCCCCGGGGTCGACGACGTCGAGGAAGCCCCGTCCGTCGCGCGCCCCGTCGACGCTGCCGCCCTCAGGCACCTTCACCTGGAGCGAGAGCGCGCCGTCCGTGATCGCGGCCGAGCCGAGCACCTCGTTGGCGGGGGCCTCGTCCTTGACGAAGAGGGCGGCGACCGAGCCGTCGCCGAAGTTGAACATGAACCGCGACCGCTCGTTGCCGTAGTCGAGCAGGTACGACTCGCGCGTGGCCGCGACCGCGAGCACGGTGCGCAGCTCCGGCTCGGCCACGAGCAGGTCGCGGCAGACGCGCACCGCAACCGGACCGCCGCAGGAGACGTAGTCGAGCTCGAGCGCGAACGCATTCACGCACCCGAGCCGGTGCGCGATCCACGGCGCCGCCTGCCAGACGGAATAGTCCTTCCAGGAGGAGCCGAAATAGACGACCACGTCGACGGCCGCCGGGTCGAGCCCGGTCTCCGCCAGCACACGCTCGCCGGCCTTGACCGAGAGGTCGCTGACGTGCTCGTCGGCAGCGGCGATGTGCTTGCCGCGCAGCCCGAAGCGCTCGACGAGGACGTGCTCGGGGATGCCGCTCACGGCGGAGAGCTCCGCCGCGGCCATCCAGCGCTCGGGCAGGTACGCCGCCGTGCCGGCGATCCCGACCCGGCTCACAGGCTGTCCCGGGGAAGCAGGACGCAGCGGATGATCCGGTCGATCTCGGCGAGCACGCTCTCGGGCACGTCGCTGCGCTCCGACCAGAGGATGTAGCGCATCCCGATCAGCTCGCCGATCCCCATCAGCGCCCAGGCGAGCACCTCGGGGTCGCCGGCCGCGATCTCGCCCGAATCCATGGAGGTGCGCAGCGCGATCACGTACCCCTCGAGGAGCCGGTCGTAGTGGAGCTGCAGGGTCTCGGGGGAGACGAACTCGGCCTGGCGGATGATCCGGTAGAGGGCGGGGTGCTCGGCGGTGAACCGGAAGAAGGCGCGGAAGCCGTTCAACTCCGCCTCGATGCGGGTCGTCCCCAACGCGGCGGCCTCGCTCATCGCGCGGCGCACGCGGTGGTTCAGATCGCGCACGAGCTCCTCGAAGACCTCCTTCTTGCCCTCGAAGTAGAGGTAGAAGGTGCCCTGCGCGACTCCGGCGGCCTCGGTGATCTTCACGATCGAGGCGTCGTGGTAGCCGAGCGCCGCGAAGACCTGCTCCGCCGCCTCGAGTAGGCGCTGCCGCGTCCGCCGTCCCTTGGCCGCGAGGGGACGCCCGGCGACACCGGTGATCGTCTCGGTCACGCGGGCACTCCCTGCAGCAACTCGTCCTTCAGCACCTTGCCCATCGCCGAGCGCGGAAGGGCGTCGACGAAGCGGATCTCGCGCGGCACCTTGAAGCGCGCGAGGCGCGCCGAGCACCAGTCGCGCAGCTCCTCGCCCGTCGCGCCGGCGCCCTCCTCGAGCACGACGAAGGCGAGGCCCGACTCGCCCCAGCGCTCGTCCGGCACGCCGACCACCGCGGCGTCGGCGACGGCCTCGTGCTCGTGGAGGACGCTCTCGACCTCGGCGGGATAGACGTTCTCGCCGCCCGAGATGTACATGTCCTTGACGCGGGCGCAGATCCGGTAGTAGCCCTCGCCGTCGCGCTCGGCGACGTCGCCCGTCAGCAGCCAGCCGTCGGCGAACGCGGCCTCGGTCGCCTCGGGGCGGTTCCAGTAGCCGGCGAAGACGTTGGGGCCGCGCACGACGAGCTCACCCGTTCCCGGCCCCTCCACGAAACGGCCGCTCTCGGTGTCCCGGAGGGCGACGTCGACGTACGGGTACGGCCGGCCCGCGTAGCCCCGCTTGCGGACGGCGTCCTCGGGCGGCAGGCAGAGGACGTTCGGCGCCGCCTCGGTCAGGCCGTAGCCCTGGACGATCGCCACGCCCCGCGCTCGCCACGTCTCCAGCAGCGCCTCCGGCATCGGCGCGCCGCCGACGACCGCCCGGCGCAGCGTGGAGAGGTCGGCGGTCGCGAAGGAGGGCTCCTGCGCCATGAAGAGGTAGTTCGCGGGCACGCCCATCATCGTGGTCACGCCCCGCTCGGCGATCAAGCCCAGGCAGCGCCGCGCGTCGAAGCTGCGCTCGAGGACGACCGTGGCGCCCTTCCACCAGGCGAGCAGCGCCTGCACGTTCCAGCCGCCGCAATGGAACTGCGGGAGCACCTGGAGCACGACGTCGTCGCCGCCGACGCCCGTGGCGAGGTCGAAGCCGAGGTTCGTCCAGAAGCAGTTCGCGTGCGTGAGCAGCGCGCCCTTGGGCTTGCCGGTTGTGCCGGACGTGTAGACGAGGAGCAGCGGGTCGTCGTCCTCGACGGCCGCGAGCAGCGCGTCGCCGGCGTCGGCCTCGAGCGCTCGCTGCTCCTCGCCCCCGAGCTCGAGCCGCCGCGGCGCCGCCGCGACGTGGCGGAGCGCCTCGTCGGCGAGCTCCGAGTACTCCGCCTCGACGAGCAGCCACGCGGCCGCGGCGTCGTCGACCTGGTAGGCGAGCTCGACCGGTGACAGACGCCAGCTGAGCGGGAGCAGCGTCAGACCCGCCTTCGCGCAGGCGAGACAGACGACGACGTGCTCGGCGCTGTTGCCCGTGAGCGTGGCCAACCGGTCGCCGCGGTGGAGACCCTCGGCGAGCAGCGCGGCGGCGAGCCGCTCAGAGCGCTCGTCGAGCTCGGCGTACGTCGTCGTCGCGCCGAGGTGCTCGATCGCAATCCGAGCGGGCGTCGCCCGCGCGCGGTCGCGGATCCAGCGCCCGATCGTGTGCCGCCCCTGCGTCACAGCAGGAACCTCCGCACGAGCTCCGCGAAGCGCTCGGGCTCCTCCCAGGAGAGGAGGTGTCCGGCGCCGCGGAAGAGCTCGAGCCGCGCGCCCGGGATCGACTCGGCCAGAAGCTCGCCGTTGCGCGGGTCGACGACCGCGTCCTCGGCGCCGTGGAGGACGAGGGTCGGCGCCGCGATCGCAGCCAGGCGCTCGATCGCATCGTGGGTGGCGCCCGCTGCCGCCTGGGCCTTCCAGCCGTCCGGGTCGGGCGGGTGCGCGGTCCGGTAGGCGACGATCTGCTCGGTGAGCTCCTCGCCGTCGCCCGAGCCGAGCGCGTTCTCGACGAAGCGACGGAGCGCCACAGCCGGATCCAGCTGCGCGGCCTCGAGCATGAGCGACACCGTCCGCGCGGGCATCGGATGGCCCCGGAAGCCGGGCGTCGTCGAGACGAGCACCAGCCGGTCGACCCGATCGGGTCGCGTCAGCGCGAGCTCCTGCGCCGCCATCCCGCCCAGGCTGACGCCCAGGACGGACGCGCGCTCGAGGCCGGCCGCGTCGAGCACGGCCGCCGCGTCCCCGGCGAGCTGCGCGACCGTGTAGGGCCCGGCCGGCGCGTCGCTCGCGCCGAAGCCCCGGTTGTCGTAGGAGACGATCAGGAAGTCCTCGGCCAGCAGGTCGAGCGCCGGTCCCCAGCCGCGGCCGCCGCCGTAGCCGAGCCCCTGGACGAGCACGAGGGGCGGCCCGGAGCCGACCACCTCGTAGGCGATCTCGACGCCGCTGTTCGACGCCCGTGACGGTCGGGTGCCGGTCGTCATGCCCCGGCCTCGTCGGCGAAGCTTCCGGGCGCACCCTCCTGGCGCCCGGTCTGCTCGAGGCGCCGCAGCCCGCGCCGGGGTCGCAGCGAGACGAGCCCGGCGATGCCGCCGGGGACGAAGAAGACGAGCAGGACGAAGAGCGTGCCCAGGACGAACAGCGGCTCGGAGAGCGGCGTCTCGATCACGCCCGGCAAGTCCTGCACGGTCTTCGAGCCTGACCACTCCGGCAGCCGGAACTCGAGGAAGGTATAGAGCGCGCCGCCGACGATCGCGCCCCAGCGGGTGCCCGCGCCCCCGATCACGACCATGAGCAGCAGCGCGAGCGTGAACGCGGGGGTCGTCACACCAGGCGTCGCGCTTCCGATCAGGAGCACGTACACGACCCCGCCCGCGGTCGCGAGAAACGAGGCGAGGACGAACACGAGCAGCTTGAACCGAAACGGATGGAGTCCGAGCACCTCCACGCGCTGCTCGTTCTCGCGGATCGCCTGCCAGATCCGGCCGGGCGAGGAGTCGACGACCCAGTTCACGATCAGGAAGACGGCGACGAGGTAGGCGAGCGCCACCCAGTACAGGTTGTCGGTGTTGAGCACGCCGATGAAGCCTTCCGGCAGCTTTTCGAAGTTGACCGGCACGCCTTCCTCGGCGCCCGTCCACTGGCGGGGGTTCTTGTCCACGAGCGTCGAGCCCGCCTCCGCGAAGGCGAGCGTCACCATCGCGAACGCGATCCCGCCGACGCGCAGGCTGATGCTGCCCAGGACGAGGGGCAAGACGAGTCCGACGACCGCCGTCAGGAGGAGCGTCTGCGGCAGCCCCCACTCCCAGCGCGTCGTCGCGACCGCGGTCAGGTAGACGCCCACGGCGAAGTAGAGGGCATGGCCGAACGAGAGCAGCCCCGTGAAGCCGAACAGCAGGTCGTAGCTGAGCGCGACGCCGCCGAAGACGAGCATCAACCCGAGCAGCTGCAGCGTGCCGGGGCTGTTCAGGTCGGAGGAGAAGACGCCGTGCGTGTCGAGCGAGATCTGCGGCACCGCGACGAGGAGTGCGAGCACCGCGAGGCCGAGCACGATCCGCGCGGCAGTCTTCAATGCGCCACCGACCACTTGCCGGCGAGCCCCGAGGGCCGCACGAGGAGCACAAGCGCGAGCAGCAGCACGACCGAGAGGTCGCCGACGCCGGACGAGTAGTAGTTGACCCACTGCTGGAGGAGCCCGACGATCACCGCCGCCGCCGCGGAGCCGACGATCGAGCCGAGGCCGCCGATGACGACGACGATGAAGGCGAAGATCAGGAGCGCCGTGCCCTGGTGCGGGTCGATGCCGCCGAAGTGGATGCCGGAGAGGATCCCCGCTACCGCCGCGGCGACACCGCCGATCGCGAACACGAGCGTGAACGCCTTCTTCACGTCGATCCCGAGCGCGGTCACCATCGCGCGGTTCTCGACGCCGGCGCGAATGATCAGCCCGTAGCGCGTGTAGCGCAGGAACGCGAGCAGGCCGAGGAGGACGAGCGCGGCCATGCCGAGCTCGACGAAGCTGTTGTTCGGAATCCGCGCCTCGAGGATCGTCGTCGTCTCGAAGAGCCAACCGGGCGCGGGGAAGAGCCGCTCGGTCGGCCCCCAGATCCCCTGCACGAGCGCCACCAGGGCGAGAGACAGGCCGACGGTGACGAGCACCTGCTCGATGTGGCGCCGGTACAGCGGCCGGATCAGCACCAGCTCCACGAGCGCGGCCACCAACGCTCCCGCGGCGAGCCCGATCAGCGCGGCGAGGAGAAAGCGAGGCGCAAGCGACTCGATCGTCCCGTCGAGGCGGTCGGCGAACCACCAGGTCGCGTACCCGCCGATGGTGAGGAACGCGCCGTGGGCGAAGTTGAGCACCCCCATCAACCCGTAGATGAGCGAGAGGCCGGACGCGATCAGGAAGTACATCGCGCCGAGACCGAGCCCCGTGATCGTGAGCAGGACGAACGTGTCCACTAGTGAGCCGCTTCCGCACGCGAGACGCCGAGCAGGCGCCGGAGCTGGGCGGCGTCGGCGAGGAGCTCCGCAGCCGGGCCGGCATGGACGACGCGGCCCTGGTCGAGCACGATCACGTCGCGGGCGAGCCGCTGGACGACGCCGAGGTTCTGCTCGACGAGCAGGATCGTCTCCGTCTCACCCGCGCGCTCGAGCACGCGCGCGACCTCGGTGACCAGAAGCGGAGCGAGGCCCTTCGTCGGCTCGTCGATCAGGAGCACGCGATTCTCGTTCAGCAGAGCCCGGGCGATCGCGACCATCTGCTGCTGCCCCCCGGAGAGCGTTCCGGCCCGCTGGCCTCCGCGTTGCTCGAGCTCGGGGAAGAGGTCGTAGACGAGGTCGTAGCGTGCGCCGCCGTTCCGCTCGGCGAGGCGGAGGTTCTCCTCGACGGTGAGCCCGGCGAAGACGTCGCGATCCTCGGGGACGTAGCCGACGCCGCGACGCACGATCGAGTGAGTCGGCAGTTTCGTCAGCTCCTCGCCGGCCAGCGTCACCCGGCCGAGCGGGGGCACGAGGCCCATCAGCGCCCGGAGCGTGGTCGTCTTGCCGACGCCGTTGCGGCCGAGCAGCGCGGTGACGCCACCTTCGGGGACGTCGAAGGAGACGCCCTGAAGGACGTGCGAGGGCCCGAGGAAGACGTGCAGGTCGCGCACCTCGAGCAGCGTGCGCCGCTCGGTCGCCTGTGCCGTCGTCACAGCGGCTCCCCGAGATAGGCGGCCTGGACGGCCTCGTTGCGCATGACGTTCTCGGTCGTGTCGACGGCGAGCAGAGCGCCGTGGTGCATGACCGCGATCCGCTGCGCGAGACCGGTGACGACAGCGATGTGGTGCTCGACCATCAGCACCGTCTTGCGCTCCCCCTCGTGGACGGAGCGGATCACCTCGACGAGGCCCGGCACGTCCTCGACGGACACGCCGGCCATCGGCTCGTCGAGGAGGATCACGCGCGGGTCGAGGGCGAGCAGCATCGCGAGCTCGAGCTTGCGCTTGTCGCCGTGTGAGAGCGCGCCCGCGGTCGCCCCTTCCCGAGCACCGAGACCGACGCGGCCGAGCGCCCAACGGGCCCGGTCGAGCGCCTCGCGCACCCAGGCGGCGCGGCGCCACAGCCGCATCGTGCCGCCGATCTTCGCCTCGGCGGCGAGCCGGACGTTCTCGAGCGCCGAGAGCTGTGGGAAGACGCTCGAGATCTGGAATGTCCGCCCGAGTCCCGCCTGCGTGCGCCTGTGCGGTGCCTCGTCCGTCACGTCCCGCCCGGCGAGCTCGACGGTTCCCGCCGTCGGCCTGTAGAGGCCGGAGAGCAGGTTGAAGAGCGACGTCTTGCCTGCGCCGTTGGGGCCGATGATGCCGAGAAACTCGCCCTCGGGAACGTCCAGGCCGACATCGGCGACGATCGTCGCGCCGCCGATGTCGAGCCCGAGATTGCGGGTGGCCAGGATCGGGGGAGTCGCGGCCACGCGCTCGGCTAGGAGGGGAACGGCCTGACCGGAGGCTGCAGGTTGCCCGGCGAGAACGTCTTCAGCACCCGCGGGACGTACCCGCTTCCCTGGCGTCTCAGCTGCACCTGGAACATCGGCTGCAGCATTGCATGGTCCGCCGCGCGGATCCGCATGACGCCCTTGGGGCCGACGAACTGCCAGCCCTCGAGCGCCTGGATCATCCGCTCGACGTCGTCTCCGCCGCCTCTCGCCACCGCTTGCACGATCATCTGCGCCGCGGCGAACCCGTCCGGCGTGAAGATGTCCGGCACCTGGCGCTTCTTCCGCATCGCCGCGACGAGCCAGTCGTTCACCTTGTTCTTCGGCGCGTTCGAGACGTAGTGCGAGAGGAAGTTGACGCCCGTCGGGAACGCGGCGTACGAAGCACGTTGGTCGAGGCCCGTCGCCACGGTGGTGCTCTGCGGGACGCCCTGCTGCTCCATCGCACGCCACATCGCGGGCGCAGTCGTTCCCGCCCAGGCGATGAACAGCAGGTCGGGATTCGCCTGCCTCGCCTGCTGGGCGAACGGTGTGAAGTCGTTCGCGGTCAGGGGCACGAGGATCGAGCTCACCGTGTGCCCGCGGCCGCCGAGATACGTGCGGACGGCGGCGGCGTTGCCCTGCCCGAAGGCCGAGTCCTGGGCGAAGACGACGATCTTGCGGCCGGTCGTCTTGCCGAGGATCTCGCGGGCCGTGAGGACGTCCTGGGTGCTCTGGCGCCCCGACCGGAACGTGTACCGGTTGGCTCCGGTGATTGCGTCGGTCGCCGCAGGCCCGGAGATGTTGAGCACCTTGTTCTGCTCCGCGAGCGGCGCGATCTGCAGCGCGACGCCGGAGGAGGTGCTTCCGCCGATGATCTTGTAGCCCTGGCCGATCAGGTCCTTCGCTGCCGAGACCGCCTTGGCGGGATCCGTGCCGTCGTCGACGGCCGTGATCTGGATCCGGTGGCCGTTGACCCGGTTGGTGCCCTTTGTCGCGTAGGACAGCCCGAGCCGGAGGCCCTGGATGTACTGCGCACCGTAGGCCGACAGCAGGCCGGTGCGGGAGTAGATGATTCCGACGCGGACGGTGTGAGAGTCGACCGTGGCCGCGGCGTCGGGCCGCGCCTGACTCGCCTGCACGGATCCGCCGGCGCCCGCGACGGTGCCGACGACGAGTACGGAGCCCGCGAGCCTCGCCCATCGCTGCTTCATGTGAATGCCTCCGTTCGATGCTGGACCTGAGATCAGATTCAGGTCTAACTTATTGTGAAGGCAAAGTCAAGCGGCGAGTAGAGTGGCCGCGTGGCCGCGCTCGAGGAGCTGAAGTATGGACTCGACCTCGCCGGCGTCGATCCGGCCTCGCTCAACTCGTCGCTGGCCGGCGCAGCGGTGCGGCTCGCGACCCGGCCCGGCACGACCGCCCGCGCGCTCGGCGAGCTCGCGCTCGAGCAGGCGGCGGT
>JBOHAW010000251.1:0-5533 GCA_050697975.1 Gaiellaceae bacterium | reverse complement strand
GTCCATCTCGCCCGTCACGGGCGGATCGCCTTCGGCGAGGAGATCGAGATCACGCAGGGAGTGGAGATCGCGCGGCCGTCGAAGCTCTACGCCCGCGCCGAGGGATCGTCCGAGCGGGTCGACCGGGTCGAGGTCGGCGGCGCCGCCGTGATCGTCGCGCGCGGCGAGTTCCGGCTGTAGGCGCTACTGCTTGACCGTCAGCACGGCGCGCATGCCGCGCGCCCGGTGATCGGCGATCGAGCACCAGAGCCGGTACCGGCCGGGCCCGAGGCGCACGTTCAGATCGGCGAGGCGCTCCGGCAGTACCTCCGGTGTCCTGAACGTGAGCGCGCGGGTGGCGATGCGCCGCACCCGCAGGTCGTGCGGATCCTCGCCGTAGTTGACGAGTTGGACGATCACACGACCGCTCTTGACCGACTGCCGCGAGAGCGCCAGCTCGAACTCGGTCGCGACGACCTGCACCCGGGCGGGGGCGGGCGGCCGCGCGGCGAGAACACCTTGTGGCTCTGAGCCACTAGGTTGCGCGGCGGCGAGCGCGGCCGTTGCCAGGAGCGCCGCGGGCGCGATCACCGCAGCAGCGCCGGACGGGCGAAGGAGCCGGCGCCCGGAATGATCGCGGCCGCGTCCGTGTCGAGCCACTGCTCGAGCATCGCGGCGTAGACGCCGCGGAAGTCCGCCGTCGCGCGCAGGTTGCCCTGGCTGTCGAGGCCGCTCGCGAGTCCCGGGTACTCGCCGATCATCCGGCCGCGCACGCGTGTGCCGAGCAGGAAGCCGATCCCTGCGGCGCCGTGGTCGGTGCCGTCCGAGCCGTTCTCCTTGCCGCGGCGGCCGAACTCCGACCACACGTGCACGAGCACGCGGTCGGCGAGCCCGCGCGCCTCGAGGTCGCGCTGGAAGGCGATCAGGCTGTCGGCGGTGAGCTTGAGCCCCCGGGCGAGCTCCTCCGGCTGATCGGAGTGCGTGTCGTACATCCCCGGCGCCTGCAGCGCCACGCAGCGCAGCGGCAAACCGGCTCCGAGCATGGCCGCGAGGCCGGCGAGGCGGCGTGGGAAGCCCTCCCGCTCGGTCGAGGCGGGGTACTGAACCGGGCTCGAGACGGCGCCGAGAGGAATGAGCTGCCCGCGCAGCCGGTGCGACTGCGCCGCCGCCGAGGCGGCCTGCCGCAATGCCGCGTCCTTGCTCTTCGCGTGCGCCGCGCCGAGCGAGCCGACCGCGGCGAGCATCCGGTCCTCGAGCGCCGTCCGCCGGTTCGAGAACGTGTAGCGGTCGGGTCCGTCCACAGACGCGACGGGCACGCGGCCGGTCGCGAGCGCGGGCTGGAGCCGGTTGTCCAGCGACAGCCCCTGGAGGGGGTTGTCGAGGCTTCCCACGCGGTCGAGGTAGCGGCCGAGCCAGCCGGTGGCGAGGCCGGCGTCCGTGGCACCGACCTCCCAGTAGTGCCGGGACGTGAAGTGCGACTGGTCGGGCCCGGTGTAGCCGACCGCGGGCAGAACGGACAGCTTCCCCTCGCCGTGCAGCGTGGCGAGCGCCGCGGCCGACGGGTGCCAGCGCAGGCGGCCGTCCTCGCCGAAGGGGAGGCCCGTATCGCCGGGCAGGGCGAGCTTGGGCCGCAGCTGGTAGTAGCGCGGCTCGCCCGCGGGGAAGAGGATGGAGAGCGAGTCGGCACCGCCGTCGAGGAAGACCGAGACGAGCACGCGGTTGCTCGGCGCGGCGTGCGCGATGCCCTCTTCGAGCGCGAGCGACCCGAACCGGTCGGCACCGTAGACGGCGAGCGTGAGCCCGAGCGAGCGGGACACGAAGCTGCGCCTCGAGAGTCCCGTGCCCGCGGGCAGCGGCATGCCCGGCTCGACGCTCGGAAGCCCTCGTCCGGCCTCGGCCGCCGCACGCCGGAGCAGATCCGTACGGGAGAAGTCGGAGCAGGGGCAGGCTCGGCGGGCCATCAGCAGGTCTGGAGGTCGGGGGAGACGGCAAGGAGCTGGCGGAGCGCGTTCTCGACCTCCGCTGGCCGGTTGTCTCGGAGCGCCCGGTCGGCGAAGCGCACGAGCACGGCGCGCGTCTCCCTGCTCACGACCGGCCTCCCGTGGAAGGCGATCGCACGCTCGAGCAGCTTGCCGCCGTTCGCGGGCCCGCTGGCGCTGCTGCCGTCGCGGTCGAGCGGGGTGAGGGCGAGGCCGGCGAGGAACCAGCGGCCCCGGAAGGTGGCCGTGTCGAGCCAGCGGGAGTCGTCCCAGCCGGCCACGTTCGGAGGATGGAAGAGCCGTTGTCCGGAGAGGACCCCGAGCCTGGCCCAGCGCGTCGTCGAGACGCCCTGCCCGAGTGCCCGCAGCAGGCCGGCCGCGTAGACGACGGGCGGCTTCACCATGCGCGGGCCGCGGTAGAGATCGGGATGCTGGAGGATCGCCTCGACGACCGGCCGCACCTCGTGTCTCTCGCCGTAGATGCCCTCGAGCGCGCGCTGCGTGGCGGCTCCCGGCCCGGTCGGCACGAAGTAGCTCCAGAGCTTGCGGACGAAGAACGAGGGATGGCTCTTGTGCCCGAGGCAGAGCTTGCAGGCGTCCTGCCAGTCGAAGGTGCCGCTGCGGCCGAAGACGACCTTGACCCCGGCGTCGTGGAGCCGCGGCTCGAAGCGGAAGTCGTACGGCCCGACCCCGGGACGCCGTGAGGCGCGCCAGCCGGTGAGCGCGCGCGCCTGCTCGCGCACGTCGCCCTCGGTGTAGCCCCGGCCGGCTCCGAGCGTGAAGAGCTCCATCAGCTCGCGCCCGTAGTTCTCGTTGGGCGAGAACCGCGTGTTCTTGATCCCCGAGAGCCAGAGGAGCATCGCCGGATCCTTCGTCACGTCGAGGAGCAGCTCGTCGAACGAGCCGAGGGCGTGACGGCGCAGGAGCGCGTTCTGGTCGAGCATCCGCCGCTGCGAGCCGACGCCGACCGCCGCGGTCGCAAACCAGTCGTGCCAGACGAGCGTCATCCGCTCGACGAGCTGGCTCGAGCTTCGCACCATGCGGTCCAGCCACCACAGGTGGTCGTGGCCGAAGGCGTCGTACGGCGCGATCGGGAAGCCCTTGTCGTCCTTCGGCTCCGCTCCCACGAGCTGCTCCGGCCCCGGCCTCGTCAGGGAATGGACCGCGGCGCGGAGCCCCTTCGCGGCGAGCTGTCTCGCCTCGCCCCGGCGGGGCCCGAAGCCGGCTCGCCAGAGCAGACGCTCGGCCTCAGCGGTGCCGAACGAGCCCTTGTAGATCGTGACGCCTGCCACGGTCGGGTTGTACATCGGCCCGGCGGCGGCCTGCGTAAAACGTTTGCAAAACGTCGTTTCAGCTCGGGTGCCAGGCGACCGCCGTGATCTCGGGGAGCTCGGGCGCGAGCGCGCGCCAGAAGCGGCCGCCGTTCTCCGACAGGTAGAGCCGGTTGCGGGCGGCGTAGAGGACGAGGTCGGGGTCGTCCTCGGCGATCGCGACCGCGCGCCCAGGCGGCAGACCGCCTCCGGCCTCCCGCCACGTGCTGCCGGCGTCGTGCGAGACGAGCAGCGGCGGGCGCCGGTCGACGACGGCGATCACCGTCGAACCCGACGCCGCGGCTGCGAGGACGCGCGGCAGCCCGAGGTCGGGCGTGGGAGGCGCGGGCAAGCTCGCATCCGCATCGAGTCCGAGCACCTCCTCGGTCTCGACGTCGACGGAGAAGACGCCGTCGACGGTGGCGACGCTCGCGTTCACCTGGCCTGACCGGACAGGAGGCCGGCGACGAGGGAGGTTGCGCGCCGTGCCGCGCCGACCGGAGTCTGCCCGGCGCTGCGGCCGGCCAGGTAGACAGCGGCGAAGGCGTCGCCCGCGCCGGTCGGATCGACCCCGTGCGCGGCCGGTGCCGCCACCCGCTCGGTGCGTCCGCGCACGATCACGAGCGCCCCGCGCGACCCGAGCGTCACGACCACCTCCGGCACGGGCAGCCGGTCCACGCCTCCGATCACCTCCGCCTCCTCCTCGGCGAGCTTCAGCACCGACAGGTGGCGCAGCAGCTCCGGGTCGAAGTCGGCGTCGAGCTCGAGTGGGCCGGTCCGGCCGGGGCGGACGAGGCCCTGGCCGTCCAGGAGGAGCCTCCGCCCGCGGGCGAGCAGCCGCAGCGTCTCGGCGGGGAAGTCGGAGCGCGCGAGCGGCGCCACGTGCACCCAGCCGCTCCGGCCGAGCGCCTTCGCCACCCAGCCCCGCACGTCATCCGCTTCCCACGGCTCGCCGAGCGCGTCGAGCTCCATCAGCCGCCGGTCGCCCTCGTACCGGAAGGTGAAGCTCGCCGTCGCGGCGGCGGGCCGCCAGGTGACGGAAACACCAAGCGCGATGAGACCGGGGAGGAGCGCGGCGCGGTCGGCCGCGGCGCACCTCGTCACGATGCGTGCCGGGCGCCCGACCAGGCGCAGGGCGCGCGCCGCGTAGTAGGGCGCGCCCCCGACGCGCGGGCTGCCGCCCTCGACGACGTCGCGGGTGAGGTTCCCGATCACACCGAGCAGCCCCACGGGCCGCCAATCTAGTGCCCCTTCAAGCCTGAAGGGGCACGACTAGGCGGTCGCGGAGGCGGGGCGCGGCCGGCGGGCGGTCGCGCTGACCGCGGCCGCGATCCCGAACGAGAGCGCGAAGCTCGGCAGGGTCGAGCCGATCGCCCAGGAGGGCGGGTTCGTCCGCTCGAGCAGATCGACCCACCACCCCGGCCCGAGCGGGTGTAGCCACTGGTAGACGGCGAAGCCGGCGATCCAGGCGGCGACGAGGCCGGGCCGCCAGGCGGGCGCGTCGAACACGTCGTCCACCGAGTAGTGGCGGCCTGCCGCGAGCCAGTCGGCGAGCAGCACCGCGAAGAGCGGGACGAAGACCGAGCCGAGCAGGAAGAGGAAGCTCTGGTAGCTGACGAGGTCGACGACGAGCGCGCCGCCGGTCGCCGTCGCCGTCACGAGGGCGATCAGCAGCGGCTGGGGCGCGCGGGGCGCGAGGTTCTGCAGCGAGACCGCGGCGGAGTACGCGTTCGCGAACGCCTCGTCGGTCTCGGTCACGAGGAGCATGAAGAGCGCGAGGATCGCGGCGAGCCCGCCTGCGACGACGGCGTCGGGAAGCGCCGCCGGGTCGGTCAGGTCGCGCGAGAGCACGAGGACGACGCCGAGGCCGAGCAGCCAGGCGTCCGGCACGAGGTATCCGAGGCCGGTGCCGGCGAACGCCCCGCGCCTCGACTTCGAGAAGCGGGTGTAGTCGGCGGCGTACGGGATCCACGAGACCGTGATCCCGACGACGAAGTCGGCACCCTGCCAGACCGAGAGCCCGCCCTCGCCGGGCGCGTCCCAGAGCGTCCCCAGGTCCGCGCCGTCGAGGGCCCACCAGGTCAGGTACAGGACGGCGAACGGCACCGTCCACACCGCGAACCGGCGCACGAACCTGCGGACGAAGCCGATCGGGCCGAGCAGCGCGAGGACGAGCGCCGCCACGCCGAAGGCGATCGTCCACAGCCACTGCGCTCGGAAGCCGAACAGCTCGTCCGAGAGGGCCGCCGCGGCGGTGGCGATGAT
>JBOHAW010000250.1:0-2753 GCA_050697975.1 Gaiellaceae bacterium | reverse complement strand
CGGCCTCACCGCCGGCCCGGCCGAGCTGGTCGCGCAGACACAAGCGGGCTGGCAGCCAACCGGCGCCACCGTGATCGAGCTCGACGTCACCAGCGGCTCCAACCCCACGCACAACTTCGGCTTCGAGGCCGCCGGCCAGCCCAGCGTCGAGATCGGGCCCGACGAGACCAATCCTGCGCGCACGGAGCTGCGGATCATCGGCACTCCGGCGGACGACGTAATCGACGTCCGCGGCAGGAACGCCGCGGTAGACGTGATCGTCAACGGCGTCTTGTTCGGCAGGTTCTCGCCGACCGGCCGGATCGACATCCACGGGCTGGGCGGGAACGACAGGATCTTCGTCGGCGGGGTGGTGTTCCCCCGCCGGGCGTGGGTCGATGGCGGTGTCGGCGACGATTCGATCACCGCGGGCAACGGCGCCTCTGTGCTCCGCGGCGCCGCCGGGAACGACCGGATGCAGAGCGGCAGCGCACGCGATCTGCTGATCGGAGGGGTCGGAGCCGACACGCTCTTCGGCCAGAACGGGGACGACATCCTCGTCGGCGGCTCGACGAGCTTCGACACGAACACGGCTGCCCTCGACGCGATCCTGGCCGAGTGGACCTCGATCCGAACGTACGCGCAGAGGATCGACAACCTGACCAGCGGAGGCCTGATCGGCGGCCTCGATCTCAATGTGGGAACCGTCTGGGACGACGGCAGCGTGGACGGGCTGACCGGCGGCCGCGCCACCGACTGGTTCTTCGCCAGTCTGGGCGACACGACCGACGCGCGGTCCTTCGAGCGCGTCTCGGGGTTTGACTAATGCATCACCGCATCAGCTGGTCTGATGCTATGATGCGGCGATGCGGACGACGGTCACGCTCGATCCGGACGTCGCCGTCAAGGTCCAGGCGCTCGCCCGCGAGCGCGGCATCTCCTTCAAGCAGGCGCTGAACAGCACGCTTCGGCGCGGGCTCTCGGAAGGCCCTGAGGCGACGCACTCCTACCGGCTCGCGACGTGCAGGATGGGCCTCCGCCAGGGAATTGATCTCGATCAAGCGCTCGCCCTCGCCGCCGAGCTCGAGGATGCTGAGACGATCCGTAAGCTCGAGCTCCGCAAGTGAGGCTCGTCGACGTCAACGTCCTCCTCTACGCGGTCGACGAGTCCTCGCCGCACCACGAGGGCGCCCGGCGCTGGCTCGAGGAGGCCCTGTCCAGCGCGGAGACGTTCGCGCTCTCGTGGTCGGTGCTCCTCGCCTTCGTTCGGCTCGGCACGAACCCGCGCGTCTTCGCCTCGCCGCTCGGACTCGACGAAGCGTTGGACCTCGTGGACTCCTGGCTCGCGCAGCCGAACACGACCGTCGTCCATCCGACGGATCGGCACGCGGTGCTCCTTCGCGAGCTCCTCGGCCCGCTCGGAACCGCCGGCAACCTCACGACGGACGCCCACCTCGCGACGCTCGCAATCGAGCACGGCGCCGAGCTGTACTCCGCGGACGCCGACTTCGACCGCTTCCCCCGGCTTCGCCGGCTCAATCCGCTGAGCCGCCAAGCGGAAGGCTAAAGTCCGGCCGACGGGCGAGGGCGCACCACGCGCTGCTTGAGCGGCCGCGGAGTCGACCTCTTACTGCTCGGCCGAACGTGCACGACGGAGCTGTTCGTTCAGGAGGGCGCGGAAGACCGCGACGGTCAACGAGTGGTCGCCGCGCATCGAAGCCGCTGCAGCGACACCATACGGAGCGCCCGGCGACTCGGGACGAGCATGCTCGGCAACACGTACACGCTCCACCGGTTCCGACCTCGACCTGGTTGTAGGGTGTCGAACCCGGGTATTGCCATCGGCTATACTGCGGTCGATGGCGAAGGTCATGGTGTCCCTGCCCGACGACGTTCTTGCTCGGATCGACAGCGAGGCCCGGCGGCGCGGAACGACCCGCAGCGGTCTGCTACGGGACGCGGCGCTACGCGAGCTCGGGCGGCCCGATCCGGCGGTCCTCGAAGCGGCGCTGGCTCGCTCCCGCGCTCGCTTCGCCTCCGCAGGTCGTTTTGATGCCACGGCGCTGATCCGCGCCGAACGGGATGCCCGTGACCGACGTCGTCTGTGACGCGTCGATCGTTCTGAAGTGGTTTCACGACGAGGGCGAGCAGGAGGTCGAGGAGGCGCGGCGGCTGCTCGCCGCCCACCGGTCCGGTCAGCTCACCGCGTTGATCCTCGACCTGACGTTCTACGAGGTCGGCAACGTCCTTCTGCGTGCGCTGCGCTGGCCGGCCGCGGACGTTGCGGCTCAACTCGACGACGTTCGTTCCATCTGCGCGGTGCTGGCCCCGGGCGCCGACGAGCTACGGCTGGCGGCGCAGCTCGCCGAGGCGCATGCGCTGACGTTCTACGACGCCGTCTACGCAGCTGCCGCGCACTCCCGCGGTGCCGCGCTCGTGACCGCCGACAAGGCGCTTCTCGATGCAGGAGCGGGTGAGTCGCCCGGGGTGATCGCCGCGCGGCTAGGGATCACGGCGACTCTGTAGCACGCTCTGCTGAGGCCTCGAGTAGTGGCGGCTCAGCCGGAGTCGCGCGCTCCCGACGATCGCGGCGTGGTTCGGATCATGTGACGTTGGGATCACTCCCTCCTCACGGAACCTTCAAGCGGACGCCGCCACTCTGGCTGGTCGTCCAGTCACGAGGGGTCTCGTGACACGTCTGCTACGCCGCCGGCCCAGCCCGGTCAGCGCCATCTCGTACCTCGCGCTCTTCGTCGCCCTCGGCGGCACCGGCT
>JBOHAW010000249.1:0-2626 GCA_050697975.1 Gaiellaceae bacterium | reverse complement strand
CGGCGCGCACTGGCGGCTCGTCTCCCTCGTGGAGCTGGCCGCGCCGCCCGGCGAGCCGCGACTGCTCGCTGCTGCGGAGACGGTGCTCGACTGGCTGACCGGCAAGGGCCGCCGGCGGAACCTCAAGGTCGTCGACGGTCTCGTCCGGCGCTGCGCCTCGCAGGAGGGGAACGCGCTGGCCGTCTGCTGCCGGGTCGGGCTGGCAGGCGACCCGCGCGTGGAGTTGCTCGCGCGCTCCCTCGTCGAGTGGCAGTGGCCGGACGGCGGCTGGAACTGCGACTTGCGGGCGAACGGCCGCCGATCGTCGTTCCACGAGTCGCTGGCGCCCGCCTGGGGGCTCCATGAGTTCTGGTCCGAAACGAAGGCGGGTTGGGCGCGGGACGCGGCGGCCCGCTCCGCGGAGCTGTTCCTCGAGCATCGGATCTTCCGGTCACTCCGAAGCGGCGGAGTGATCGACGCCGGATGGCTCGTGCTCAGGTACCCGTCGTACTGGCACTACGACTTGCTCCAGGCCCTGCTCGTGCTCGCGCGGCTCGGCAGGCTCGGCGACCCTCGCGTGGACGAGGCGGTCGACCTGCTGGTCCGGCTCCGCCGGACCGACGGACGGTGGGAGCCGGGTGGATACTGGTGGCGTCCCCCCGGCCGGCCCGGGGCCGGCGTCGAGGCCGTCGACTGGGGCCGGCGCGCCCCGAACGAGATGATCACGCTGAACGCCCTTCGCATCCTGCGCTCCGCAGGGCGGCTGGCCCAGACGCCTCCGGCGGGAGCGCCTCCGGGGTAGGCTCCCCACCGCTCTCGGATGGCCCTCGACGCCCAGCTCGCCACGATGTTCTGCGTGCGCGACCTGAAGCGTCGCTGGGCTTCTCACCGGACAAGCCGGGCGTTCATCTCTCCCCGCCCGAGTCGCAGGTGGAAGACAGTTAGGCCCGAGCGAGGCGACCTCCCGGCGGCGGCCGGCATCGAGCCGGTCGTTCTCCTGAACCGCGACCGCGCCTCGGCGCCTTTGGCACACTTTCGGGCGGAAGGGGAGCCGTTCGACGTCGGTGAACGGGGGGAGCGTGTCCGAGGAAGGCACGGCGAGCGAACGGATTCGCGTGCTGATCGTGGATGACCACCGTCTCTTCGCGGCGGCGCTGCGGACGCTGATCGAGCGCGACGAGCGCATCTCGGTCGTCGGCACCGCCTTCAGCGGTCCGGAGGCGATCGATCTCGCGCAGCTCGAATCGGCCGACGTCGTGTTGATGGACGTGAGCATGCCGGGGATGGACGGACTCGAGGCGACGCGCCGGCTGCTCGAGCTCCAGCCGAGCGCCCGGGTGATCGTGCTCAGCGGCCGCACGGAGCCGCAGGCCGCCTCCGATGCCCGCGCCGCGGGCGCGGTCGACTACCTGACGAAGGGCGGCGTCCACAGTGAGGTGGCGGACGCGATCGTCGCCGCGGCGTCCCGACCGGCGACGGGCGACCCGAGTCTGCGGTAGAACGGTCGCTATCGTGCGGCCGGTGGGTCGCGCCTCCCTCATCGCGCTCGTGCTCGCCGTCATGCTCGGCCCCCCGGCCGCGGACGCGGCGGTCGCGCCCTCGCAGCAGATCTCGTCCGACCCGTTCACGAACGCCGGCGCGCAGCACGCGACCGAGGTCGAGCCGGACACTTTCTCGTTCGGCGACACGGTCGTCGCCGCTTTTCAGGTCGGCCGCTTCCGCGACGGCGGCGCGACGACGATCGGGTGGGCGACCTCGACCGACGGCGGGAGCTCGTGGACCTCCGGCTTCCTGCCGTCGCTGACCGTCTTCTCGGCGCCGGCCGGGCGGTTCAGCCGCGTCTCCGACCCCGCCGTGGCGTACGACCGCGCACACGGCGTCTGGCTCATCTCGGTGCTCGGATGGCGTGACACCGGCGGCATCGCACCGGTGTCCTCACTCGTCGTCAGCCGCTCGCCGGACGGTCTGCGCTGGAGCGCACCTGTGACGACCGCTCCCGAGGTCGGCTCCTTCGCGCACGACAAGAACTGGGTCGTCTGCGACAGCGGTGCGGCGAGTCGGTTCGGCGGACGCTGCTACACGACGTGGACCGACGTCACGTCGGCCGGTGCGCTCGCCGTCTCCACGTCGCTCGACGGCGGGCTCACCTGGGGCGTCCCGGTCGTCGGGCGGACCGGCGAGATCACCGGCTCCCAGCCGGTTGTTCGCCCGGACGGCGTGCTCGTCATCCCGTACCTGAACGACGGCGGCGTCGCCGCGGTCCGCTCGACCGACGGCGGCGTCAGCTTGGGGACGCCGGTCCGCGTCTCGCGCCTCGCCGGCTCGCAACCGCCGGGTCTGCGGGCGCCGCCGCTGCCCTCGGCGGAGGTCGACGCGGGCGGTCGGGTCTACGTCGCGTGGCCGGACTGTCGTTTCAGGCCCCGCTGCGAGCGTCCCGGCCGGCGGCCCGGAAACGACATGGTGCTCTCGAGCTCCGCCGACGGACGCACCTGGACGGAGCCCGCGGCCGTGCCGATCGGGGGCTCGGATCAGCTCCTTCCCGGCCTCGGGGTCGATCCGACGACACAGGGCACCTCCGCGCGGCTCGCGCTGGCCTACTACGCGCTCACGCCTGCGGGCTGCACGGCCGCGGCGTGCCGCCTGGGGG
>JBOHAW010000248.1:0-5321 GCA_050697975.1 Gaiellaceae bacterium | reverse complement strand
GCCGTGCGCCGCGTCGAGCAGGGCGAGGCGGACGTCGCCTACCTGCTGCGGCCGACGAGGATCGAGGACGTGTTCGCGGTCGCGCAGCGCGGCACACCTCGAGCCAGGGACTCACAGAGGCAGGAACAGGAGACCGGAGAGGAGCTTGGGATGGAAGTAGGTGGTCTTTTGCGGCATCACCTCGCCCCGCGCCGAGGCCGCGAACACCTGCTCGATGCGCGGCGGGCGAACGAGGTACGCCACCGCCGCCTCGCCCTCCTCCACACGCCGCACCGCCTCGCGCCAGTCGGGCGTGTACGCGATGCCCTCGTGGCCGAGCCGGTCGACGAGCTGCACGTCCAGCCGCCCGGGCTCGCCGGTGACGAGGGCGGCGCCCTGCGAGGTCACCTGGACGGCCGCTGCGCGATCGGCGGGGAGCGCCTCGAGCTCACGCAGGGCGCGCTCGGGATCGGAGCCGCTGCCGTTCGCAGAGAGGAGGTGCTCGCGCTCGAACACGCGGTGCGTGGGAAAGATCGTGAGGCCCGGGTCGCGCGTGCTGACAAGGACGGCGAGCATGAACGCGCTCTCCGGCGTCCCGTCCTCCTCGTGGAACGCAAGCGCCGTCTCGTAGCGATGATGGCCGTCCGCGATCAGGAGCTGGTGCTCCGCGAAAGCCGCCCCGATGCCGTCGCCGGTCACGCGCCAGAGCCGGGCGCCCTCGGCCTCGAGGTCCGGCGCCCGCGCGGGGACGCTGAAAGGCGGCTCTGCGTCGTAGAGCAGGAAGATCGGCTCGAGCTGGGCGCGCACGGCGCGGAGCAGACGCAGGCGGCCCTCCTTGGGGCCGCGGTGCGTACGCTCGTGGGGAAGCACGACGCGCTGCTCGTACGGCTCGACCCGGAGCGACGCGACGAGTCCCGTGCGCCTGCGCGCGACTCCGTCGGGACCGGCGTAGTCCTGCGTCAGGGCCCAGAACCCGGGCTCGGAATCGCGGACCAGGACGCCGTCCTCCTGCCACTCGCCGAAGGCGCGCGCCGCGTCCGCCTCGGAGTCCGGCAGGGTCAGATGGACGACGTTGTGGGGGCTGCGCGCGAGGTAGCCGAGCCGCTCCTCCGGTCCGAGGACGTCGTACGGCGGGGCGACCAGCGAGGCCAGCGGCCCCGCGGCCTGCTCGTCGTAGCGCACGGCGCGGAAGGGCTGGACGACGGCCACGCCGCCATCCTACTTCCGGCCTAGACTCCGGCCGTGAGCGCGATCGCGGAGCTCGCGGAGGACCGCGTCGTCGAGGGCGTCTACGCGGTAGCGCGCAAGCGGCGGTTGCGCACGCGCGGGGGCGCGTCCTACCTCGCGCTCGAGCTCGTCGATCCGAGCGGCCGCATCGAGGGCCGCGTCTGGCAGGACGTCGACCTGCTCGACACGCGCTTCGCCGAGGGCGACGCCGTGCGGGTGCTCGGCCGGGTCGAGCGTTTCCGCGACCGTCTGCAGCTCGAGGTCCGCTCGCTCGAGCCCGCGCCCGAGACCGACCCGGCGGCGCTGACGCCGAGCCTTCGCCGCGACGCGGACGAGCTGGACGGCTTCCTCGAGTTCCTGGCCGGCGAGCTCGCGCACCCGGCACTCGCCGCCACCGTCAAGCGGTTCCTGGAGGACGAGCGGCTGCGAGGCTTGCTGCGCGAGCTGCCCGCGGCGCCCGGCCGCCATCACGGATACGCCGGGGGCCTGCTCGAGCACACCGTCGGCGTGGCGACGATCTGCCGCGAGGCGGCGCAGCTGCACCAGCGCCTCCGCGGAGATCTGCTCCTCGCGGCCGCGCTCCTGCACGACGTCGGCCGAACCGCCGAGCTCGGCCGCGGGCCGGCGTTCACGCCGACCGACGAGGGGCGCCTGCTCGGCCACGTCCACCTCGGGCTGCGGCTGATCGAGGAGCGCGCCGAGGCCGTCGAGCCGGCCGTGCGGGCCGAGCTGCTGCACGCGGTCGCCTGCCACCACGACCTCCACGCTGCGCGGACGGCCGAAGCCGCCGTCCTCTACCACGCGAACCAGCTCGACGCCGTCGCCGCCACTCGACCCAGCGGCGACACGAGTACCTAGGCAAGCTCACTGATGGTCGGAGTCGTCCTCGCGCTGGCGGCTAGCCTCTCCTGGGGCGTCGGCGACTTCATCGGCGGCGTCAAGAGCCGAAGCCTGCCGGTGCTCAGCGTGCTCCTCGTCTCCATGCCCGCCGGCATGATGCTCATGGCCGTGCTGGTGGCGATCCGCGGCCAGGGGCCGCCGGAGGCGACCTTCGCGCTGTACGCCGCGCTCGCGGGAGTGGCGGGCGCGGCCGGGCTTGCAGCGCTGTATCGAGGCATGGCGCTCGGAGCGATCTCCGTCGTCGCGCCGATCAGCGCGACCGCCCCGCTGATCCCCGTCGCCGTGGGCCTCGCCCGCGGCGAGCGGCCGGGCGCGCTGCAATTCGTCGGCATCGCCCTCGCCCTGATCGGAATCGGGCTCACGTCGATCGAGGCCGGCGCCGACGGCCTCCCCAGCCGGCTCGCCGCCGGCGCCGGGCTCGGCATGCTGGCGGCGCTGGGCTTCGGCGTGTTCTTCATCGCGGTCGACGCCGCCAGCGGCGACGACGCGCTCTGGCCGGTGCTCGTGCTGCGCGCGACCGCCTCAGTGCTCGTGGTCGCCGTCGTGCTCGTCGTTCGCCCGAGACTGCCGCACGGCCGTGCCGACCTGTCGATGCTCGTCGCGGTGGGAGCCTTCGACGTGGCGGCGAACGGCTTCTTCGCCGCCGCTTCGAGCCGTGGACTGGTCAGCATCGTCTCGGTCCTCGCCTCGCTCTATCCGCTCGTGACGATCGCGCTCGCCTACGTCGTCCTGCACGAGCGGATCGCGCAGACCCAGCGGGCGGGCGTCGTCGCCGCGCTCGCCGGCGCCGTGCTCATCTCGGTTGGTTAGTGCTCGAGCTCGCCGACCCGCCTAGACGTTCCGCCGCCAGATCAGGAACAGCAGAGGCGCGAACGCCGCCGCCAGGGCGTACGGCGCGAGCTCGCGGGACTGCAGCTCTTCCCCCCGCAGGCCGGTCGGGCCCTCGCCGAGCACGGCCTGGATCGCAGTCAGCGCCCGGCCGAGCTGCTCCTCCTCGAAGACCCGTCCCTCACCGGCGTCGGCCACCGCGAGGAGAGCGGCGCGGCTCTCGGGGTCGGGGCGGTAGCCGCGCTCCGACACACCGCCTGGTCCGTAGATTCGCTCGTCCTCGGCCCAGAGCCGGACGAAGATCGGCACGACCCGGCCGCCGAGGAGCCTGGCCCGGAGCGTGCCGAGGTCGGTCTCGAGCGACTCGCCGTCGGTGAGGACGACTGCGACGCGCCGCCGGGCCTCCGCTCCGTAGAAGTTCTGCGTCGCCAGCGCCGAGAGCGCGCCGAGCGCCGTCGCCCGGCCGCGGCCGGAGCGGTCGGGCGGAGGCCGCTGGATCCCGAGCGAGCGGTCCAGCGTCGCCGTGAAGACGTTCGCGCTCGGCGTCGGGAACAGGTGCGGGAGCACGCGGTCGGTCAGTGACGCGACTCCGGCGGGCACCGCGGGAATGCCTGCGCGCAGCTCCTTCGCCGCCCTCCTGGCTCGCGCGAACCGGGTCTCCCCGGTGCGCCCGCGCCGGGCGAGCATGGAGCGCGAGACGTCGAAGACGAAGATCGCCTCGGCGTCGAGTCGCCCCTCGCGCGGGCTGATGCTCGAGACGACGGGCTGGGCGGCCGCGAGAGCGACGAGCACGCCGACGAGCGCGAGCGCGAGCGCAGCTCCGAGCCCGGAGGCCGGTCCTCGCGGCAGGAGGCCGATCGCAGCCGCGAGCCGGCGGGAGCGACGCTCGGCGAGGAACAGGACGGCGAGCGCGACGGCGGCGGCGAGCCCGACCAGCGCGGCCGGCGGCGTCAGGAACGAGAGCTCCACCAGTCGCCCCTACTCGCTAGTAGCCGCTGCCGGACGAGGCCGCGCCGGCGCCTGAGGCCCGGGGGTCGCCGCGCTGCCCGCCGCCTCCGCCTTCGGCCTCCTGCTGAGCGTTCTCGAGCAGGCGCAGCGCGAGCTCGAGGTCGTACTTAGCGTCCTCGTTCGTCGCGTCGAGCCGGATCGCCTCGCGGAAGTCGGCCAGGCTTCGGCGCAGGAAGACCACTCGCTGCGCCTCGTTGTCGCGTGCCTCCTCGAACGAGAAGATCCCGCGCAACGTGGCGGCCAGTGAGCGGCGGGCCGGACTCGGATCCGTCCGGCCGACGCGCGCGAGCGCCGTCTCCGCGCGGCTGCGCAGGCCGACCTCGCGCAGGTCGCGCGCGGGACGGCCGACGTTCGCGTTCCGGAACAGCCGCACGGCCTCGCGGAACTCGATGTCGTCGTCGACGCCGAGGAGCCGGCGCGAGAGTCCGGCCGGAAGCCTCGTTTCCGGCTCGAGCTCGGCGGCTCGGGGCGAGGTCGCGAGCCGGACGTCGGCTTCCTCCAGGTGCCCGCGCCACGCCAGCACGTCGGCGGCGAGCAGCGCCAGCATCGCCGCCCCGGCGACCGCGAGGGCGAGCGCGGCGAGACCGAGCGCAGTCCGTCTCCTCATACCGCTCTCCGCTCACGCCAGCGGAGCCGGCGGCAGACGTGCTCGTTGCAGGCGAGCAGGAGCAGGAGGAAGCCCGAGCACGCGACGAGGGCGATCGGGAAGGAGCCCTCGAGCGTCCGCTCCTCCTCGAGCGCGGTGTTCGCGAGCAGCTCGTCGGTCGCGAGGAAGGCCTCCCGGCCCACGAGGGTGACGAAGAACTCCCGGTCCGCGTCACCTGGGAAGAGCGGGACGACGCGAAGCCTCAGCCCGTCGCGCTGGTACCGGGTGAGCTCCGTGGTCAGCGCCTGCAGGTCGAGCGGCGAGTCGTCGAGGTCGCTGATCAGCAGCACCGATCCGCGGATCACTCCGTCCCGCTCGAGCACGCGGCGCGCGACCCCGAGCCCGGTCGAGATCCGCGTGCCGCCGCGGAACGTGCCCGACCAGGGGCTCTCGAGGAAGCCGAAGCCCCGCGACCTCCGCCCGGGCTGGGCCCCGCCGGCACGCGCGGGCGGCTCGAAGAAGCGCAGGATCGGACGCAGCTCCTCGCCTCGCGTCCCGGGCGGGATCATCTCGTACGCCGTGTCGGAGTAGGTGACGAGGCCGACGGGCTGACCGGTCTCGACGAACGTGCGCAGCACCCGGGCAAGTCTGCGGTAGCGAGCCGGGTCGACGCTGGTCGAGAGATCGAGCACGACGACGCCGCTGCCGCCGGAGGCGAAGTACGTGCTCGGCCGGGCGCGCAGATCGCGGGCGAGCAGGACGCAGGCGGCGAGCAGCGCCACGAGGCCGAGCG
>JBOHAW010000247.1:0-5816 GCA_050697975.1 Gaiellaceae bacterium | reverse complement strand
GTTCACCAGAAGCTGGATCCGCGGATGTCGCTCCCTCACCGCGGCGGCGACACGCTCCACGTCGTCGCGCCGCCCGACATCGCACACCTCGAACTCGGCATCGAGCTCCTCGGCGAGCGCGCGCAGCCGCTCCTCCCGGCGCGCGAGCAGAACGCAGAGGAAGCCGCGCCGGGCGAGCTCGCGCGCGATCGATTCGCCGATCCCGCTCGAGGCGCCGGTGACGACGGCGACGCGCCGGGACTCGCGACTCGCGGAAGCGAGCGTCCGCACGCCGCCAGGTCAGCGGCAGATCCGCACGGCGCGCGTAGCCGCCGCCGTCCTGCCCTTCGTGTCCCGGACGATCGCGCGCAGGGTGTGCTTTCCCTTTGCCGCCCGCTGCGTCGGCCAGGTGGCGGCGAAGAGACCGGCCCCGCCCTCGGTGACCGTCGCGATCGGGCGCGAGCCGTCGAGGAAGCGCACCGACCGGATCGTCGCCGTCGACCCGGCCGTGACGACGAGCCGCGTCTGCCGCGGGGCGCACTCGTTCTGCTCGGGCGCGATCCACGTCACCGTCGGGCCGGCGACGACCCGGAGCGTGATCTCGCGGAAAGCGGTGTTCGGCATCACGTTCGCGCCGCTCGTATTGACGTTCTTCGCCTCCTGGTAGTCGGAGGCCACGAGCGTGGCGCGCGTCCTCCCACTCTGGAGCGCCGGTGCGGCCGCCGGGAGCGGGAAGACGGCGATCCCGGTGAGCGGGTCGTACGCGGCCGCGCCCACGAGCACGCGCCGGTAGGCGATCACGAACGACAGCGGGTCGACGCCCGAGGCCGGCTCGCCGAAGGCGCCGTCGAAGACGCGGGCGACGAGCGTCGGCCGTCCGGCGGAGACGCGCGTGGTCACCGGCACGATGAACGGCGGGAAGACGTCGTCCACCCAGGAGCGCAGCAGGTACCGGCCCGCCGGCAGGCGTCCGGTGAAGATGTCTCGCCCGGAGTCGACCGCCACGTAGTACGTCTTCGGGCGGGGGAACGAGGCACCGGCAGCGCCGATGTCCAGGCGGAAGTCGAACGTGAGCGGGTTGACGTCGACAGGCGTGCCGGCGTAGCCCTGCACGTCGTTCTCGTCGGGCGAGCCGAGCACCCACGGGTCGATCACGGCGCCGTCGTCGGCGTCCACCACCGAGACGCCGAGGTTCACCGCGGGGTCGTTCAGCTGCGTCACGTAGAGCCGCTCCCCGCCGTCCTGCCGCATCGGTGGGCCCAGGTAGTCCGGGGGTGGGCCGAAGGGGGCGGCCGGGAACCGGTAGCTGCCGACGAGCGACTGGCCGAACGTGTCGCCGAGCTGGAACTCCTGCAGCCGCACCGCGCGGACCGACTCGAGCGCGGGCCGCGTAACGGCGAAGTAGTACGGGATCCGCCGCGTGAGGCTTCCGCGGCGCAGGACGACGAAGCCGTAGTTGTCGCCCGCCGCCGCGCCCTGCGGCGCCCGCGCCACGATCGCGAGCTCGGCCTCGCCACCGGGCGCGAGCTCGATCGTCGGCGGTAGCTGCAGGCTCGCCCCCGCGCTCGCGCTCTGCGGCCGGACCTCCACCTGCCACGTCCCCGCACCGTCGCCGGCGTCGCCGATCCGCGCCAGCCGGGCCTCGCTGCGGGCGGCGCGGTTCACGTTCAGATCGTCGAACGAGAGCGAGACCGGATCCGTGAAGAGCTTGGGGTCGTCGGCGCGGATCAGGTCGACGAGCCCTCCGCCCTCGAGGAGGACCGGCGCCTCGACCGTCCGTGCCGTGTCGGCCCAGGCCGGCCCCGCGGTGGAGACGAGCGCCGACTTGACCTCGCGGACCGTCCAGGCCGGATGGCGCTGGACGAGCAGCGCGGCCGCGCCCGAGACGTGCGGTGCAGACATGCTCGTGCCATCGAAGACGGCGAAGGGGCCGCCGGCGATCGGGAGGGTGGCGGAGAGGATCTGCCCGCCGGGGGCCGAGACGTCGGGCTTGAGGTCGTGCCCGAATGAGGTCGGCCCCGCCGAGGAGAAGCTGGTCACGATGCCGCTGCGACCGGTCTCGATCCGAAGCCGCTCGCTTCCGACCATGATCAGCGTCCGCCCGCTCGAGAAGGCCATGAGCGCCCGCACGCGCGCGCCGTCGAGGTCGGAGATCATCCCCGACGGGACGGCGACCTCGACCGGGATGCCGTTCGCCTCGCCGGGCCTGTTGTCGACGAAGACGACCCCGATCGCGCCCGCGGCCTTCGCCCGCTCCGACTTCGAGAAGAAGGTGCAGGCACCGCGCGAGATGAGGGCGACGGCGCCGCTGAGCGAACCGGCCGGAAGCGGGCTGGCCGCGCCGTTCGGATCGCCCGGCGGCCCGCAGAGGAGGCGGTTGACCGGAGCGCCGTTCGCGCCCAGGACGGTGCCCACGTCGACGAGGGTCTGATCGGCCGAGCCCCACGCTGCCGGAACCGTGCCGCCGCGGGCCGGGTTGAACGGCACCTGTCGCAGCTCGGCGGGTGCGCCGGACGCCGTGACGGAGAGCGCCGGCCCGAAGACCTGCGTGTTCGAGACCGCGGCGACCGAGATCGCCTCCGGCGCGGTGCCGGGCGAGCCGGCCGAGCCGAGTCCGAACTCGTCGCGGTCGTTGCCCGCCGAGATCACGGGCACGACGCCCGCAGCGGCGACGTTCCGGATCATCTCGTTCATGGCGTCGTTGACCGGCTCGGTCTGCGGGCCGCCCCCCGAGAAGTTGATCACGTCCATCCCGTCGGAGACCGCCGACTCGAAGGCGGCCACGATCTCGGGCGTGTTCGCCACGTGGCCGACCGGCGTCGGGACGGTGAAGACCCGGTAGTTGCCGATCCACGCCCGCGGCGCGACCCCCGACAGCCCTTCCACGGCGGGATGGTCCTCGCCGCGCGGGGCGCTCGTGCCTGCGTCCCCGGCCGCGATCCCGGCGACGTGGGTGCCGTGGAAGGAGGCACGGGGATCGAGGGCGAGCCGCCCGTCCCGCCCCGAGCCCGGCCCAGGGAACGCGCGCGCGACGATCACCTTCGGCGTCGTCCACTTCGCCCCGCCCTTGGGGAAGCCGGCCGGGTACGCGAACCCGCTCGGATCGAAGAACGGGTTCGAGGCGTCGACGCCGTCGTCGACCACGGCGATCTTGATGCCCTCGCCGTGCGCTCCGCTCGTGGAGGCGAGCACGTCCGCGCCGATGATCGAGGGACTGTGGTTGACCGCGAGCGTGTAGCGCAGGCTCGGGTAGACCTTCGTGGCGAAGGGCTGGCGCACGAGCGCCGGCAGACGCCGCGCCGGCAGGTCGACCGCGAACCCGTTCAGGAGGATGCTGAAGCGGCGCCCGACCGTCGCCTCGGGGATCGCACGGCGCAGCTGCGCGGCCGCCAGGCGCTGCGCGGTGTCGAGGCGCGCCAGGTACGCGCGCGAGGCCGCGCTCGAGACGTCGAGCCTCCGCGAGCCGGAGCTCGATTGCAGGCTGCGACCCGACTGAGCGAGCGGCGGCTGTGCGAGCCGCACGATCATCGTCACACGCCCGCGGGCGTGTCCGGCCGGAACCCGGACGTCGCCGGCGCGGACGACGGGCAGCTGGAGCTCGCCGAAGTCGCGCCGGATCGGGCGCAGCTCTGCGCTCGCGGGAACGGCGGAGACGAGCGCCGCGGCGGAAACGATCAGGACGAGCGAGCGGCGCAAGGAACGGCAGCGTACCGGAAGGAAAGTAGACTCGCCTCCCGATGGCCGGACGGTTCGAAGGCAAGCGCGGGCTCGTGCTCGGTGTGGCGAACAAGCGGTCGATCGCCTGGGCGATCGCACGCCGGCTCGCCGACGAGGGCGCTCAGCTCGCCTTCACGTTTCAGGGCGAGCGGATCGAGAGTGCGGTGCGGGAGCTAGCGGAGTCGGTCTCCAGCCCGCTCGTGACCTCCTGCGACGTGCGCTCCGACGGCGACCTCGACCGGGTCTTCGCCGAGGTGGGCGAGGCGTTCGGCGGCGGGCTCGACCTGCTCGTGCACTCGGTCGCCTACGCCGACGCGCAGGATCTCGAAGGCCGCTTCACCGACACGCCGCGCGATCGCTTCTGGCTCGCGGTCGACGTCAGCGCCTACTCGCTCGTCGCGGCGGTTCGCGCCGCCGAGCCGCTGATGGAGGCAAACGGCGGGGGCTCGGTCGTCACGCTCACGTACCTCGGCGGCGAGCGCGCGGTCCCGCACTACAACGTGATGGGCGTGGCGAAGGCCGCGCTCGACGCCTCCGTCCGCTACCTCGCATGGGACCTGGGCTCGAAGAACGTGCGCGTGAACGCGGTCTCGGCCGGGCCGGTGCGCACGCTGGCCGCCCGCTCGATCGCGGGCTTCCCGACCATGGAGGCGATCGTCGAGGAGCGTGCGCCGCTGCACCGGCACATCGACGCCGAAGACGTCGGCGCCGCCGCCGCCTACCTGCTTTCGGAGGAGGCTCGGAACGTGACCGGGACGACCCTCTACGTCGACTCGGGCTTTCACTCCATGGGCATGTAGGGGCCGCTTCGTCGCCGAGACGATCTCTCGTCTCCAACGGCGGCAGCTCACGCCGGGGCCGCCTCCCTGAGCTGAGCATCGATGAACGCACGCGCCGAGCGCGCGACGTCGAGACCGTCTCGCCAGGGGTCGCGCCAGATCGCGAGCGCGCTCGCGAACGCGGGCGAGACGACGACCGACGAGAAGCTCTCGAAGACGATCGGCCCCGCGTAGCCGATGTCGGCGAGCGCGTGGAAGAACGTCCCGAAGTCCACCGACCCCCGACCGAGATAGCCCCGGTTCGACTCGCCCACGTGGACGTAGCCGAGCCGGCCGCCGCACCGGTGGAGCGGGCCGGCGAGATCGGCCTCCTCGATGTTCATGTGGTAGGTGTCGAGGTGGACGACCAGATTGGACGCGCCGATCTGATCCACGAGCGCCAGCGCCTGGTCGGCCGTGTTGACGAGGTTGCTCTCGTAGCGGTTGACGGCCTCGACGCCGATCGTGACCCCGCGCCGCTCCGCGCGCTCGGCCAGGCGGCGCAGGGCCTCGACGCAGCGGCTGCGGCCGAGCTCGGTGGGCGGCTCGAGGTGCTTCCCCATCGCGCTGTGGACGACCCCCCCGAGAAACGACGCACCGAGGGCGGCCGTCACCTGGATCGCCCGCTCGAGGAACGCCTCGCCGCGGGCGGCGACAGCCGGGTCGGCGCTCGAGACGTCGGCGTCGAACGGGAGGCCGAGCGAGCACGAGGCCGCGATCCCGGCCTGCTCGAGCAAGCGGCGGGTCATGGCAGCGTCCACCACGTAGGGGTCGAGCAGAGGGATCTCGAGCAGGTCGTAGCCCGCCTCACGCGTGCGCCGGATCGCGCGCCGTGCCTCCTCCTCGCTCCACGCGTCGACCCAGACGAGCGCGTGGATCCCGAGCACGTTCACAGCGCCTCGAGGAGAAGGTCGAGGGCCCTCCCGGCGGCCCGGCCGACCGCCTCCGAGGTCGCAGCGCCCGCGTGCGGGCTGGCCACGAAGGTCTCGAGCTCGAGCAGCGGCGAGCCGGCCGGGGGCTCCTCGGCGAACACGTCGAGCGCCGCGCCGCCGAGGGCGCCCGAGCGCAGTGCGGCCGCGAGGGCGTCCTCGTCCACGAGGCCGCCGCGGGCGGTGTTGACGAGGAGCGCGCCGGGCTTCATCAACCCGAGCTCGCGGGCCCCGATCAGCCCCGCGGTCGCCTCGGTGAGCGGCAGGTGGAGCGAGACGGCGTCGGACGAGGCGAGCAGCTCGTCGAGGGACGCAAGCGGCACGTCGGCCTCCGCGACGAACGGGTCGCACGCGACGGCGACCATCCCGAGCG
>JBOHAW010000246.1:0-6261 GCA_050697975.1 Gaiellaceae bacterium | reverse complement strand
CGTCGCTGGCGGTGCCGGGCCGGAGGGCACAGTACGACCCGGTACGGGCCCGGAGAGCACGGTGCCGCCAGGTTTTCGGGGCCCCCAGGAAGTGCAGAGCACTTTCTGGGGATGAGCGGCGTCAGCGCTTCGCGGAGCCCGGCTCCGCCGGGCGGGAGCGAAGGGCGGCCGAGGGCGTGAGGAATCCGATCGATCACTTTACGGGGGGCCTGCCGCATGGTTGGCGCGTCGGCATCGACTGGGTGGCCACGATCGCGGGCGCGATCGCGATCGTGCTCGCGGTGAAGGCCTTCGTCGTCAACCCCTACCGCATCCCGTCGTCCTCGATGGAGCCGACGCTGCACTGCGCACAGCCCGAGAACGGCTGCGCGGCCGGTCGGTTCTCCGACCGGGTGCTCGCGAACCGGCTCCTCCTGCACTTCCAGGATCCCGAGCGCGGGGACATCATCGTCTTCGACACTCCACCGGCGGCGGCGGAGCGCTGCGGGGCCGGCGGCACGTTCGTGAAGCGCGTCGTCGTGCTGCCGGGCGAGACGTGGCGGATGGACAACGGGGTCGTCTTCATCGACGGGCGCAGGCTCGTCGAGCCGTACATCCGGCCCGACCGGCGCGGCGCCGACTCGCGGCCGGCGCAGACCGTGCCCCCGGACAACTACGTGATGCTGGGCGACAACCGCACGCAGTCGTGCGACTCGCGCACGTGGGGCTCTGTGCCCCGCGCGAACCTGATCGGCAAGGTCTTCGCCGTCTACTGGCCGCCGCTGCGCATCGCGGTGCGCTGATGCGGAGGCTGCTGCTCGGACTCGTGCTCGCGCTCGGCCTCGGCGTCGCCCTCTTTCAGCTCGGCGCGCTCGTCTTCGTCAAGGCGTACAGGCTCCCGACGGCCTCGATGGAGCCCACCGTCGAGATGGGCGACCGGGTCGGCGTGATCCGCTTCGTCGGTCGCATCGAGCCCGACCGCGGCGACATCGTCGCCTTCCGCACGCCGCCCCGGGTGGCGGAGCTCTGCGGGCAGGGCGGGGTCTTCCTGAAGCGGATCGTCGGGCTGCCGGGCGAGCGGGTGCTCGAGCGCCGCGGGGCCGTCTTCGTGAACGGAGCCCGGCTCGAGGAGCCCTACGTCGAGGCAGGCCGGCGTGGCGACGTGAGCGGGAGCTGGCGCGTCCCGCGCAGGTCCTACTTCGTGCTCGGCGACAACCGCGCCCAGTCCTGCGACTCGCGGGTGTGGGGGGCAGTGCCGGAGAAGAACCTGATCGGCGAGGTCTTCGTCACCTACTGGCCACCGGCTCGCATCGCCATTCGCTAGCATTCCCGTCCGCCCGCCGGGCCTCCTTCCTCATGAGCAACGTGATCGAGACACTCGAGCGCCAGCAGCTGCGCGACGTGCCGACGTTCAAGGCCGGCGACACCGTGCGCGTGCACTTCAGGGTGATCGAGGGCCAGCGCCAGCGGATCCAGGTCTTCGAGGGCATCGTGATCAAGCGCCAGGGTGGGGGCGCACGCGAGACCTTCACCGTGCGCAAGCAGTCGTTCGGCGTCGGCGTCGAGCGCACGTTTCCCCTCCACTCGCCCAAGATCGACAAGATCGAGGTGGCCGCGATCGGCGACGTCAATCGCGCCAAGCTGTACTACCTGCGCGGCAAGGTGGGGAAGAAGGCGCGCATCCGCGAGCTGCGCCAGAGCTAGCCTGGAGGCGTAACGAGAGGGTGACGGTCCGCGCTGCCGGCTGGCGGCGGCGCTATCCTCGCCGGGTGGCAAGGCGCACCGGCCAGAAGCTCCTGCGGTTCGATCGCGGGCTCGGTGCGCGGTTCGTCGCGGGGACGGACGAGGCGGGACGCGGCTCGCTGGCGGGGCCGCTCGTCGTCGCCGGCGTGCTGCTCGACTACGACCGCCTGCGCGACCATCGCGTCCGCCCGCTCGCCTACCTGAACGACTCGAAGCAGTGCACCGAGGCGCGGCGGGAGGAGCTCTTCCGGGCCGTGCTCGGCTGCGCGGAGCGCATCACCGTGCGCGTGATCCCGCCCACGGAGATCGACCGCAGCGGCCTGCACCGCTCGAACCTCGCCGGCCTTCGCGCGTGTCTTCACGACCTCTCGCCGCCGGCCGAGGCCTGCCTCGTCGACGGCTTCCGGCTCGGTCCGAGCGCGCCCGAGCACCAGGCGGTCGTGGACGGAGACGAGAAGAGCGCCGCGATCGCGGCCGCCTCGATCGTCGCCAAGGTGACGCGCGACCGGTACATGCGACGTGCCGACGCGCTCTATCCCGCGTTCGGCTTCGCCTCCCACGTCGGCTACATCACTCCGGGCCACTCGGCCGTCGTGCGAGCCCGTGGGCCGTCCGAGATCCACCGCCGCTCGTTCCAGGCGCTCTGCTACGCGCTTGAATGAGGCGGAACGGCGAGCGGCCTGGCACTACCGCCTGCGCGGGTACCGCATCCTGGCGACGAACGCCTGGGCCGGCGGGAACGAGCTCGACGTCGTGGCGCGCCGCGGCTCGCGGCTCGTCTTCTGCGAGGTGAAGGGGAAGTCGGACGATCGCTTCGGCGATCCGGGGGAGATGGTCGGGCCCGAGAAGCAGCGCCGCGTGCGCAGGGCGGCCGAGACGTGGCTCGCCGCTCGACCCGAGCTCGCCGGCCTCGAGGTTCGATTCGACATCGTGGCCGAGCGTGCCGGCCGGCTCGAGCGCATCGCCGGCGCCTTCTAGGAGTTCCGGCCCGCTCGTAGAACCCACTCGGGCATGGCCCCGACGCAGGAGGCGCTGTACCGCGAGATCGACCTCGAGCTCTCCTGGTCGGAGCGGGAGCTGCCGCAGCGCGAGCGGACGAAGCACGTCCACAGCCTCCATCCCTACCTGGGCAAGTTCATCCCGCAGCTCGTCGAAGCGCTGCTCGGCCGCTACCTCCGGCCCGGCGGGCACGTGCTCGACCCGTTCGCCGGCTCGGGTACGACGCTGGTCCAGGGCCTCGAGAGCGGCCTGCACGCGACCGGTGTCGACGTCGCCGCCTTCAACGCGCTGCTCATGCGCGTGAAGACCCGCCGCTACAACCTGTTCGTGCTCGAGCGCGAGGTTCGCGACGCCTGTGCGCGGCTCGACCGCATGGGCGCTCCGCCGGGCCGGCCCACCGCGTTCGTCCGCACCTGGTACGCGCCGCGCGCGGCCGCCGAGCTGCTCGCGTTCCGCGAGCTGACGACGGACTACGAGCACGCCGACGTGCTGCGCGTCGTCCTCGCCCGCGCGGCCCGCTCGGCGCGGCGCACGACGCACTTCGACCTCGACTTCCCGCGCGCGCCCCAGCGCGAGCCCTACTGGTGCCACAAGCACCGGCGCGAGTGCCGCCCGGTCGAGCGGGCCGAGCACTTCCTGCGCCGCTACGCGCTCGACACGCTCGCGCGCATCAAGGCCTTCGCGCGCGTGCGCGGGCGCGGGCGGGAGGCGACGGTGCTGCACGGCGACGCCCGCGAGCTCGGCTTCGACGCCAGCTTCGACGGCATCCTCACCTCGCCGCCCTACCCGGGCCTGATCGACTACCACGAGCAGCACCGCTATGCCTACGAGCTGCTCGGGCTCGACGACCTGCGCGAGCTCGAGCTCGGCAGCGCAGCGGGCGGGACGAGCCGCGCCGCTCTCGCCGGCTACGTGGACGGCGTCGCGGACGTGCTCCGGAACGCCTCCGCGTTCCTCGTGCCGGGCACTCCGGTCGTGATCGTCGTCAACGACCGCCGCGACCTCTTTCCGGGCATCCTCGAGCGGGCCGGCCTCACGCTCGAGGATCGACTCCGCCGCCACGTCAACCGGCGCACGGGCCGCCGCGCCGGCGAGTTCTTCGAGGACGTGCTCGTCGCGCGGGCGGGTTGAGCGGGCCGACTTTCCGGCCTCAGTCGGCCGGAGTCGGGGCGCGCAGCTCGTCGAGCAGCGCCCGCAGGTTGCCGGCGGCGACCGTGTTTCCCTTCTGCTCGTAGAGGCGCCGGGCCTTCTCGGCGGCTTCCGCGGCTTCCTGCGGCCGGCTCAGCAGCCGAAGGACCTCGGCGAGGTCCGTCAACGCGTCCGCGTGGTAGAGGACGTGATCCGTCCCTTCGATGATCGCCACGCCCTCGCGCGCGAGCGCCTCCGCCTCCTCCGCCTGGTCGCGGCGAGCCAGCACCTTCGCGCGCGCGCCGCGCCACATCATCTGCGCGACGAGGACGTCCTTTCCCACCGTCTGCTCGCTGATCCGCGTCAGCTCGAGGGCCTCGTCGTCGCGGTGCTGCAGCCAGAGGACGTCGGCGAGCTCGGCCGCGACGCCGCACAGAAACCAGGCGTCTCCGCGCTCGCGCAGCGTCTCGTAGCCGGCGCGCAGCTCCCGTTCGGCCCGCGCCGGATCGCCGGCGAGCAGCTCGATCATCCCCGCCGGCGTGTACTGGAAGCCGCTACCCCGCCCGCCCCCGAGCTCCTCGTCGATCGAGACCGCCTCGGAGAGCAGCGTGCGGGCCTCCTCGAATCTCCCCTCGAACGCCGCACAGATCGCGAGCACGAGCAGAGCTGCCCCCTCGACGCGACGGCTGCCGCTGCCGCGCGCGCGCTCGAGCTCCGTCTCCGCCTCTGCGATCACCTGTCCCGCCGGGAGAGGCCCGGTGGGCCCGACGAGCAGGGACCAGACCGCGAGATCCTCCTCCGTCATCGCGTCTCCGGAGGCCCGCGCGTGGGCAAGCCCGCGCTGCACGGCGTCGGCGAGGGCCGAGAGCCGGCCGTAGGTCATGTGAACCCACGCGATCAGGTGCCACGCATGCCCGAGTGCGCGCTTGTCGTCAAGGCGCTCGAACGCGGTCACGGCCGCTTTCGCCTCGCTGAGGACTTCGGCCACCTCGACGCTCGGGTCGGTCTCGAGCCGCAGCCACGTCCGCTGGAGGCGCACTCGCCAGGCCGTGTGGACGTCCTCGGCCGCTTCGGCGCGCACGGCAGCGTCCGCGAGTACGTCGGCCGCACGGGCAGGCTCGCCCACCGAGGCGAGCGCGTCCGCGAGGTCGGGAAGAAGCCGCAGCCGGACCGGCGCCTCGGGCGGCGGGAGCGCCGTGGCTCGAGCAAGGAGGCTGACCGCGCCGACGACGTCGCCGCGCTGGAGGGCCGTGCGTCCAGCGGATCCCAGCCGCTCCGCGGCGCGCACAGGCAGGTCGCTTCGCCCCGCGCCGACCGGGCCGACCTCGGCTCCGTAGCGAGACGCCTGCTCGAGGTGGTATCCGACGATCTCCTCCTCGCCCTCGTGCGCCTCGAGCCAGTCGGCGTAGCGCTCGTGCAGCTCCGCGCGCAGCTCCTTCGCCATCGCCTCGTAGGCGGCCTCGCGGAGCAGGATATGGCGGAAGCGAAAGGCGTCCTCCGCCTTCAAGGCCGAGCGGCGCGGCTGGATGAAGTCGCTCCGAAAGAGCGCCAGGAGCCTCTCGTCGAGCTTCGCGCGCTCGCCGGCGGGCAGCAGATCGGCGACCGCGCCGCGGTGGAACGCTCTCCCCGCGATCGCCGCTCGCTCGAGCACGGCGCGCTCGCCCGCCTCCAGCCGGTCGATCCGTGCCGCGAGGAGCGCATGGATGCTCGGCGGCAGCACGGAGCTTCCACCCTCCGACTCGAAGGCGACGAGCTGCTCGAGGAACAGCGGGTTGCCCTCCGCCGCCTCGACTGCGCGGGCACGCGCCTGCTCCGGCAGCTGCTGCGCCCGTTCGAGCTGCTCGACGAGAGCTCTCGACTCCGAATCCGGAAGCGGCGGCAGCGAGATCACCGTCCTGTTCGGCTGTGGCACCGCCCATTCGGGTCGATGCTCGAACAGCTCGGGACGTGCCAGGCAGACAAGCAGAATCGGCGCGCCGACGGAGAAGGCAGCGAGGTGCTCGCACAGGTCGAGCAGCGTCTGCTCGGCCCAGTGGAGGTCGTCGATCACGAGCACGAGCGGGCGTTCCCGTGCCAGCACCTCGAAGAGCTTCCGAAACGCCCAGAACGTCTCCTCCGGCTGAGCGCCGCTCTCGCCCGCCCCGATCGCCGCGGCAACCCGCTCGGCAACCGCGCTGGCGCTCGCCTCGGCTTCCAGCCGCGCCTTGATCCATTCGCGCGGCTGGCCTTCTGCGAGCTCGCGCACGATCTCGCGCAGCGGCCAGTACGTCAGTCCCGATCCGTACGAGGGGCAGTGCCCGACCGCGACCGCTGCGGTAGCGCTCGCCTCGTTGACGAGCTCGTGGGCAAAGCGAGACTTTCCGATCCCGGGCGGTCCGACGACAGTGCAGAGCTGAAACGACGACGCCATGG
>JBOHAW010000245.1:0-5621 GCA_050697975.1 Gaiellaceae bacterium | reverse complement strand
CGCGCAGCCCGTGCAGCTCGGGCGGAGCCGCCGTGTCGACGCTCGCGCCGGCCGCAGCGGGAGAGGCGAGCGCGAGCCCGGCGGCGCGCAGGAACTCCCGCCGCTTCACCTGCGGGCCTCGAACAGACGCCTGAGGGCCGCTTCGTCCTCGCCGGACGCGAGCGCGAGCACCTCGTCACCCGGCTCGAACACGTACGAACCGCGAGCCTGGCGCGCGCGGCCGTCCCGGATCACCATGCTGATCCACGTCCCCTCCCCGAGCGGGAGATCGCGGATCGCACGCCCGACCGCGCGGGATCCCGGGCCGACGACCAGACGGCGCACGTCGCCGGGCTCGCGGCGGAGGCGGATCGACACGTCCCAGGGCTCCGGCTCGAGCGTCCGCATCGGCACGCCGAGCCGGGCGGCGGCGAAGGGGATGCTCGAGCCCTGCACGATCACCGAGAACGCGACGACCACGAAGACGAGGGTGTAGATCCGCTCGGCCTCCTCGATGCCCGCGAGGAGCACGAAGGCGGCGAGCAGGATCGGAACCGCCCCCTTCAGCCCACCCCACATCACGAACAGGCGCTCGCCGAGGCGAAGGCGAACCGGCAGGAGCAGGAGCCCGGCGACGAGCGGTCGGGCGACGAGGGCGAGCACGAGCGCGAGGAGGAGCCCGTCCAGCCACTGGCCGTCGTCGAAGACGTTCGTGATGTCGACGGTGAGGCCGAGTGCGACGAACACCACGACCTCGGCCAGGCTCGCGAGCGCAGTGTGGAAGCGCTCGATCTCGGCCTTGTAGGGCGCACGCGCGTCGCCGATCAGCAGGCCCGTGACGAAGACCGCGAGGAAGCCCGACCCGTGGAGCACGGCGGCAGCTCCGTACACGACGCCCGCCAGGGCGAGCACGCGAATCGCGTACAGACCCTCGTTCGGAAGCGAGACGCGCTGCATCAGCGGCAGCACGAGTGCCGCGCCCGCGACGCCGACGACGAGCCCCACGGCCATCTCGATCGAGAACTCGGTCACGACGATCCAGGCCGACGCGTCGTCGTGTGTGGCGAGCTCGAGCAGGCCGATGATGAGCGCGATCCCGACCGGGTCGTTGACGCCCGACTCGGCCTCGAGGATGGTGCCCGTGCGTCCGCCGACCTCGCGGTTTCCGAGCACCGAGAACATCACGGCCGGGTCGGTCGGCGCGAGCGCGGCGCCGACGATGAAGGAGGTCGTCCAGCCGAACCCGAGCGCCGCGTGCGCGAAGACGCCGACGACCGCGGCCGTCACGAACGTGCCGAGCACTCCGAGCGTCGCGATCGGGAAGGCCGAGCCGCGGAAGCGGCGCCACCCGACGTGCATGCCGCCGTCGAGCAGGATGACGATCAGCGCGACCGTGCCGATCCGCTCGACCGTGCGGATGGAGAGATGCTCCGTCAGCTCCGGGAAGACGTCCGTCGTGATCGCCGCCGCGAGGAGAAACAGCGCCGGGGCGGGCACCGGAAGCCGCTCGCTGAGCTTGCTCGTCAGGACGGCGAGGGAGAAGCCGCCGGCGACGACGAGGACGAGCATTCCGAAGTCGTTCAGCTCGGCCACAGCGAGAATCTAGACGAGGGTCCTTTCGGTCTTTGCCGAGGGGTAGTGGGTCAGTTTGACGTCGCGGAGTTGATCAGCATGGCTCACACCTGAGACACTCGTTCCAAATGGAACATGCCGCTTACGAGATCCTTCTCAGTCTTGGGGTCGGCGCCCCTCTCGCACTCGTAGGGTTCTTCGTTGTTGCGTGGCTTCGAGAGCGCAACAAGCCCTGATTGCAAGTGACCCACCACCCGCCGAGGCCACTTACACTTTCCTTACTTCCCTTTCATCCAGGGCACACCTCGGCGGAACATACTGCTCAAGCCATGCGGCGGACACTTTTCCTGACCCTGCTCGCAGCGCTGGCCGTCCCTGCGACGGCTGCCGCGCTCAAGCTCGCTCCCGGTGACGGGACGCTGTCCGTGCGGAACGGCGAGGGCTTCGTCTCGCTGAACCTCCGCGGTGCCGTGATCGGGAAGATCGGCGCGGGGACGCTCGAGATCGACATCGCCGAGAACGAGGAGTGCGCGTCGTTGTCGGTCTTCGGCGAGGAGCGCAAGGGCGAGCGGCTCAAGCTCGTCGACCTCAACGTCGTCAGGACGGTCTGTGTGTTCGGCGGCACGGACATCCGCTTCCGCCTGGTCAGCGGCCACCAGATCCTGCGGATCCGGAAGGCGCGCGAGGTGGGCGTGTCCGCGGTGGGCAAGGGATTCGTCGTGCTGAAGGGCGCCGGCGGCCTGCAGGACGGCCAGTACGCGCTGAACGGCGAGGACTACGCCTCGCTGCCGGACGAGCTCGAGCGCTTCCAGCTCGCCGCGCCGACGACCCCGGCGGAGTAGCCGTGGCGACCGGGAAGGCGCAGACGGTGCTCGTGGTCGAGGACGAGGCCTCGATCGCGTCGTTCGTCTCCCTCTACCTCAAGAACGCCGGCTACGAGGTGCGCACGGCCGCCACGGGCGCCGACGCGCTGAGCCAGACCGCCGCGGACGAGGCGTCGCTGATCATCCTCGACCTGATGCTGCCGGACATCGACGGGATCGAGATCTGCCGGCGCATCCGCAAGCGCTCGGACGTCCCGATCCTGATGCTGACCGCCCGGGACGAGGACGTGGACAAGATCATCGGGCTCGAGGTCGGTGCCGACGACTACCTGACGAAGCCCTTCAACCCGCGCGAGCTGGTCGCCCGCGTGAAGTCGATCCTGCGCCGCGCGGCGCCCGAGAGGCGCATGCCCGAGAGCGCGCAGCTCCGCCACGGCGACCTCCTGATCGACTCGGGCCGGCGCGAGGTGCGCGTCGGCGACGAGGAGATCCAGCTCGCGCCGAAGGAGTTCGACCTGCTCTGGGAGCTGCTCGACCATCGCGGCCTGGTGCTCACACGCGACCAGCTGCTCGAGCGCGTCTGGGGATACACGTTCGCCGGCGACACGCGCACGGTGGACGTGCACGTACGCCAGCTCCGCCGCAAGCTCGGCGACGCGTCGCCGATCGTGACCGTCTGGGGTGTGGGGTACAAGGTGGCCCCGTCCCGGGATGCCGCCTAGCGCAGCGCTAGGCTGAGAGCGTGTTCCGCTCGCTGCGTTTCCGGCTGCCGGCGGTCTTCCTCGCGGGGATCGTGCTGGCCGGCGTGGTGACGAGCCTCATCGCGATCCGGCTCTTCCAGGACTACACGCGCGACCAGTCGATCGCCGAGCTCGAGCGCGAGGCGATCGGGCTCTCCCAGCTCTATGCCCAGCGGGCCGGCGACATCCCGATCTCGGCCGAGAACCTGGAGCGGGCAACCGGCGACCGGCTCTACTACGTCGGGCTCGACATCGAGTTCGCCGAGAACGAGAAGAACCTGAAGACGCTCCGGCGTCTGCCGGCGACCGCCGTGCCCTCGGCCGTGCTCCAGAGCGACGGGGTGATCACGTTCGAGTTCGAGCCGCCCGAGGACCGGCGGACGTTCATCGCGGTGGCGACGCCCCTCAAGATCGGGGGACGCACCTTCGGCGCGCTCGTCGTCGCGCAGCCGAAGGCCGAGTTGCGCGACCGCTGGGTGACGCTCTTCCAGCGCCTGGCTCTGGCCTTTCTCGGCGGCGTCGTGATCGCCGGCGCTCTCGGCTGGTATCTGACGCGGCGGATCACCAAGCCCGTGCTCGCGCTCTCCGCGGCCGCCGACGAGGTGGCGGTGGGCAGGTATGACGTGGCCGTGCCCGACGTCCCCGGCGGCGGCGAGATCAGTCATCTCTCCGATCGCTTCGTGCAGATGGCCGCGAGGCTGCGCGAGACGGACGAGCGCGAGCGCAACTTCCTGATGACGGTCTCGCACGAGCTGCGGACACCGCTGACCGCGATCCGCGGCCACGTCGAGGCTCTGCGCGAAGGGCTCGTCGAGGATCCCGAGCTGCGGTCCGACTCGCTCGACGTGATCGCCGCCGAGACGCAGCGGCTCGAGCGGCTGGTCGGCGACGTGCTCGACCTCGCCAAGCTCGATGCGCACCGGTTCACCGTGCTGCACGAGGAGGTGGACATGGAGCGGCTGATCGACCGCGCCTACACGGCCTTCGGCGAGGAGGCGCGCAGGCGCGCGATCGACTATCAGCGAGACGTGCGGGCCCGGCCCGTGATCATCTCCGACGGCGACCGCGTTCTGCAGGTGATCACGAACCTGCTCGCGAACGCGTTCCGCTGGACGCCCGACGGTGGTCGCATCGAGCTCGCGCTCGCGGCGGAGAACGGAACCGTCTCCGTCGCGGTCGCCGACAACGGGCCGGGCATCAGCGAGCTGGAGCAGGAGCGCATCTTCCGGCCCTTCTGGTCGCGCGACGGCAGCGGCACCGGCCTCGGGCTCGCGATCGCGCGCGAGCTCGCGGTCGCTCTCGGCGGTCGCATCGAACTGGACAGCGCGCCGGGCGCCGGCAGCCGCTTCGAGCTCGTCCTGCCCGCAGACGAGCCCTAGTGCCCCTAGGCGCTCAGGAAGTCTCGGCGGACGGCCGTCGCTCTTCGATCCGGTAGACGACCGCGCCGCCGCCCGCTTGCAGGGCCTGCTCGATGCGCTCGAGCCGGGCGTCGACGCTCTTCCAGCCGGATGTGATGAGGTCGACGAGCAGTGCGAGATCGTCGACCCGCGCGTGCCGCTCGGCGAGCAGGTCGCCCTCGATGCGCTCGAGCCGGCGGAGGAACGCGTTCATCAGTCCGCGTACCTCGCCCACCTGCCTCGCCACGGGCAGGGCCTCGGCGCGGACTCCGTCGCGGACGGCGTCGCCCACACGGTCGGGCAGCGTCGACTCGAGCTCGGCGGCCGCCTGTGCGAGGGCCTCGATCTGGCTGCGGGCCCGCTCGAGCGCGGCGTCCACGTCGGCCGGGTCGGTGCGTCCCTCGACCGCGCCGGCGAGGCGCTCCATCGCCCGCTCGATCGCGTCCTCGTCCATACCCCGGGAGACTAACGTTCCGGAGGGATGAACGTCGAGGAGCTCGACTACGACCTGCCGCCGGAGCTCGTTGCGCAGCATCCGGCGCCTCGCCGCGACGAGTCGAGGCTGCTCGTGCTCGAGCGGTCGAGCGGCGCCGTGCGTCACCGCACGTTCGGCGACCTCCCGGCCGAATGGCACGGGCTCACCGTCGTCAACGACACCCGCGTCGTGCCCGCGCGGATCCCCCTCGTCGGAACAGGCGGAGGAGCGGCGGAGGTGCTCCTGCTGGAGCAGCTCGGAGAGAACGGGCTCTGGGTGGGCCTCGCGCGCCCGACGCGCCGGCTGCGGCCGGGGCAGCGACTCGGGCCCGTCGAGCTCCTCGAGCACCTGGGCGAGGGCCGCTGGCGGCTACGCCTCGACGGCGAGCCGGCCGGCGAGACGCCGCTGCCGCCGTACATCACCGAGCCGCTCAGCGATCCGCAGCGGTACCAGACGGTCTATGCAAACGAGGCTGGGTCTGCCGCGGCTCCGACGGCCGGCCTGCACTTCACGCCCGAGCTGCTGGGACGACTCGAGGTCGAGCGACTCACGCTCCACGTCGGCCTCGACACCTTCCGCCCGATCACCGTGGACGACCTGGCGGAGCATCCCCTGCACGGCGAGCACTACGAGG
>JBOHAW010000244.1:0-26756 GCA_050697975.1 Gaiellaceae bacterium | reverse complement strand
GGGTTTCGCCGAGCGCGGCCGCGCCGGCGGCGACGATTCCGTCGAGGAGGCCCCGCCACCCGGCGTGCAGGATCGCGAGCGCGGGCGGCGCCCCGTTTCCCCGCGCCAGCGCGATCGGCAGGCAATCGGCCGTCAGGAGGAGCATTGCCTGGCCCGGCTCGTCGCTCCAGAGCCCGTCGCAGGCCGCGTGACGCGTCCCCGGCGTGACGATGCCCTGCCGCTCCGCGCGGCGAACAGCCGCGCCGTGCTGCTGCCACGCCATCGTCGCGCGCGTGGGGTCGGCGCCGCCCTCGGCGCAGAGCCGGCGCCGGTTCTCGACCACGCGCTCGGGCTCGTCGCCGGTGTAGATGCCGAGGTTGAGCGATGCGAGCTCTCCCTCGCTCACCCCACCGCGCCGGGTCGAGAAGACGACCCGGTAGGGCCCGGGCGGCTCCCAGCGGATCGAGGCGACCTCGGTCATTCCCGGATCAGCTCGCGTGCCGCGGCCAGCTCGGACTCCCGCCCGTCCAGGTCGCCGTTCAGCTTGCGCCGCCGCAGCTCGGCCAGGATCTCGCCGACACGGGGCGACTCGCCGACGCCGAGCTCCGCGAGGTCGGCGCCCGTGATGTCGAGCCGGACGTCGCGCAGGCGGCGGAAGAACGCCCGCAGGGGCTCGAGGTCGGCGAGCGCGAGGGCGTAGAGCGGCGTGTCGGGTGCGTACGGCTCCGCGAGCTTCACCACCTCCGCAGGCTCGACTGCGCCCGTCCGGAGGCGCTCGACGATGCGGGGCGCGACGGTCACGGCCGCCGCGATCCGGTCGGCGTCGCGCCGGCGCACCTTGAGGCGGTCGAGCCAGGCGTAGGCCTCGTCCGGCGGGAGGCGGCGTGCGAGCGCGATCAGGCCCAGGCGCCAGGTCGGCACCTCGAGCCCGTAGGCGTCGCGAAGCTCGACGAGGCGCGCCAGGAGCAGCGCCGCCTCCTCGTCCGCCACCAGGTGCAGATGGATCGCGCGGTCGGCGCCGAGCTCTCCGAGCCGCACCAGCGCCGGGCCCGGGTCCGGCTCCTCGAGCAGGGCCACGAGCTCGTCCCGCAGGCGCGCGGACGAGAGGTCGCCGACGAGGCCCATCTCGATGCACCCGTGCGCGAGCCGCCGCGTGTGGTCGTCCATCGCGAAGCCGTAGCGCGTCTCGTACCGGATCGCGCGGAAGATCCGCGTCGGGTCGTCGATGAACGAGAGGTTGTGCAGCACGCGCAGCCTCCCGGCCTCGAGGTCGCGGCGGCCGCCGAAGGGGTCGACGAGGCGGCCGAAGTCCTCGCCGCGCAGCGAGACGGCCATGGCGTTGATCGTGAAGTCGCGCCGGTAGAGGTCCTCCCGGATCGAGGCGTGCTCGACCGTCGGCAGGGCGGCGGGCGCGTCGTAGAACTCCGTACGCGCGGTGACCACGTCGACGCGCTCGTCCTCGCCGTAGACGACGACGGCGGTGCCGAACTTCTCGTGCGCGCGCAGGCGACCGTCGAGAGCCTCGGCCAGCGCGCGCGCGAGCGCGATCGCGTCGCCCTCGACCGCGACGTCGACGTCGAAGCTCTGCTCACCGAGGAGGATGTCGCGCACGGTGCCGCCGACGAGGTACACGCCGTCCACACCCTCGCTGACGGCGGCCACGGCCTCGAAGACGGGCGCGAGGCGCTCGAGCCTCCCGAGCTCCTCCGCCAGGCTCGGCGCCGCCGGCGCAGCGCCATCGGAGGGCGCCTGGAGGCCGCGCAGAAGGTCGCTCCGGGTGATCACGCCCACGATCTCGTCGTCGCGGAGAACGGCGATGCGGCCGCCCGGCGCGCCGCTCAGGAGCCGGTGCAGCTCGGCGAGCGGCGTGTCCTCCGCGCAGGTCGTCGCGCGCGAGCTCATGATTCCCTTCACGGGCGCGTGCGAGAGCCCGTGCCCGATCGCCTTGTCGAGATCCTCGCGCGCCACGACCCCGGCGAGGCGCCCGCCAACCGCGACCAGGATTCCGCTCTGGCGGTGGCGCTGGCAGGTGACCATGGCGTGCGCGACGGTCTCCTCCGGCCCGACGCACCGTGCGGGCGTCGACATGACGTCGCGCGCGCTGAGCGGCTCGAGCACCGCGGCTTCGGCCCCGTCGAGCAGGCGCGTCCGCGCCTCGTCCAGCGGGCCGCGATAGATCGCCGAGGCGGCCTGCTCGTGTCCGCCGCCGCCGAGTGCGGCCGCGAGCACGGCGGCATCCAGCTCGTGCGTCCGGCTGCGGGTGACGCAGAAGACCCGCTCGTCCATCTCGACGAGCAGAACGAGCGCACGGCAATCCGTCAGGTCGACCAGCTTGTGGGCGAGGTTCGAGATCCCGTCCACGTAATCGGGCCACGACACGGCCGCGAGCAGCAGCTCGACGCCGGCCACGCGGACGGGCTCGAGCGAGTCGAGGAGCGCGTTCAGCAGCTCGCGCTCGTTCTCGAGCAGCGGCATGTGCAGAAAGTCGGCGAGCAGGTCCTGGCTCGCGCCGTGGCGCAGGCACCAGGCGAGGGCCTCGGCGTCGCGCTGCGTCGCGCTGGGATAGGTGAGCGAGCCCGTGTCCTCGTGGATCCCGAGCGCGAACGCGGTCGCCTCGAGCGGGGTGACGGCGACCTCGCGCTCGGCGAGCACGCCGACGAGCGTCGTCGTCAGGGCGCCGTCGGCGGCGAGGACGACGGTCTCCGGCGGCGCCCAGTCCGGACGCTCGCCGTGGTGGTCGAACACGACCTTCTCCACGGCCGGGTCGTGCGCGACGGACTCGAGCTCGCCCAGCCGCGACGCGCTCACGGTCTCGACCACGATCAGCCGGCGGATCGCGTCGAGCTCGAGCCGCGTGGCCTCCACGGCGTCGAGCTCGTCGGCGTGGAGGCGGTAGAACTCCCGCACGTTGCGGTTGAGCGAGCCGGCGAGGCAGACGACGGCGCCCGGATAGAGGCGGCGCGCCGCCAGCATCGACGCGAACCCGTCGAAGTCGGTGTTCCCGTGTGTCGCGATCACCTGCTCGGCGCGCATCTCGTCATTGTGCCCTGGGGCCTGGCTGTGGTTTGCTCACGTCAGCCAGACACCGCGAGAGCACGGGAGGTGAACCGATGCAGGAAAACCTTGCCGTCGGCCATCATCAGCAGGACACGGACTACTACTGCGGCGGTGCTTGCGCTCAGATGGTGCTCGACAGTATCGGAGCGGGCATCCTCGACCAGGTCGGCCTGTACAACGACAACCACTCGCACAGCACCCTGGACTCGGGGGTCAACTGGGCGAGCGGGCCGGACGGCCTGACATGGACGATGAACGACCGGCGGCCGGCCGGGTTCACGAACTACTTCGTCCTGTTCGCCCTGGCGGATGAGGATGCCATTTCCCGCAAGATCATCTGGACCATCCACCACTACCAGGTCGCGCCGATCGCGCTCGTCTACGGCTGGGCGCACTGGATCGTCGTTCGCGGGTACGACGCCAGCGCGGCGCCCGCGACCTACTCCGACTCGTCGTACAGCATCAACGCCTTCGACGTCAACAATCCGTGGCCTCCGACTCCCGTGCCCGCTCCGCCCCCGCCCCATACGGCGGGAGACGCCTGCGGCGGAGGCGGAGACCGTGGCATCGCCAACGAGCACATCAGCTACGCCATGTGGCAGTCGACGTACATGACCGGTGTTCCCGGCGGGTACTGGAACGGGAAGTTCCTGGCGGTCTGCGACCCGGAGCCTCCACCCGACACGCACGGGGAGCGCAGGCGACCGCGGGAGCGTTTGGGCGGCAAGCGACTGCTCGCGCCCCGTGAGGCAATCAAGCGCGCTCAGGCGGGCCTGAAGGAATACGGGCTCCACGAGCGCGACGACTGGCGCAAGCTCCTTGCGCGGGCCCAGCCGGCGACACCGGTGCTGGTGGAGAGGCTCGACCGGCGCGACAGCTACTACTACCTCGTCCCGATGGCTGCGAGCGCGCGCCGGATGGCGGCGATCGTCAGCGTCGACGCCCGTTTCGGCGACTATCAGCAGGCGGTCGCGTTTCCGGAGCCGGGTCCGAACTTCCTCGACGCGCTCGATCCGGAGGCCGTGCTCAAGCTCGTGCTCAACCGTGCGATCGACCTCGGCCGCGACGGGGGTCAGCTCGTTCTCCGTCCCGACCTATTCTGCCTCTACCCCGTGCTGGTCTGGAAGCCGTGCCGCGAGTCCCTCTCGCCGTACTACCCCTTTCGCATGATCACCGTGGGGAGCCAGCGCATCTACATCCGCAGCGACGGCGAGATCTTCACCGAGCTGCACGACGACGGCCGCGGCATTTGAGCTCCGAGGGGGAGAGTGTCCCAGTCAGGCCTGACTCCAGGGCGAGCCCTCGAGCGCGCCCGCGCCGAGCTCGGTATCGAGGCTTCCGTCAACGGCGAGGCGGAGCTCGTCGACCGGATCGATGAGGACGGCGTCGCCTATTTCCTGATCGTCTTCGGAGAGCCGACCTCGTCGATCGCCGTCGCGGCGATCGACCGAGCTGGCGGCGGGCTGCTCAGCTCGGCGCGTCTGCCCGGTGCGGGTCCTCACCGGTCGGTGAACGCCGCCGAGGCGATCGAGCGCGCGGGGCTCGAGGGCTCGAGCACCGCTCGCCTGGTCTGGAAGCCGTCCCGGCAGTCCCGCTCGCCGCTCTATCCGCTCTGGGAGGTGCGCGCGGCGGAGGGAACCGTCTACGTCGACGAGCAGGGAAGGGTGTGGCCGGAGCTCGAGCCGGGCGGCCCCGGCGGCGCGTAACCCGGCGGCGGGTCAGACGGCTGCGATCGCCTCGATCTCGACCAGCGCCCCGGAAGGCAGCGCGGCCACCTCGACCGTCGACCGCGCGGGGGGCTGCTCGCCGACGTGACGGGCGTAGACCTCGTTCATCCCGGCGAAGTCGCCGAGGTCGGCGAGGAACACCGTCGTCTTCACGAGTCGGTCGAGGCCGCTGCCGGCCTCCTCCAGGATCTCCTTCAGGTTGGCGAACACGTGCTCGGTCTGCTCCTGGATCGTGCCGCCCGCGAGCTCCGTGTGGCCCGGCAGAAGCGCGAGCTGTCCCGAGACGAACACGAGCTCGCCGGTGCGGATCGCCTGCGAGTACGGAGCACCCTGGAACGGCGCCGGCGCGCGCTCGGTCCGGACGACGGACTTCCTCTCCACGACTACTCCTTTCGGCTGCGTTGACGGCAGGCCTGGGCGAGGGCGACCCCGAGGGCCTTGAAGATCGCGTCGAGCACGTGCTGCGTCTCCTGTCCCTCGATCAGCCGCACGTGGAGGGTCAGCCCCGCACCGGCGGCGAGCTCGTCGAGGAAGCGCGCGACCACGTCGCCGGCGACACCCCCGACGTGCGCCTGCGAGAGATCGACCTTCGAGACGACGAGCGGCCGGCCGGAGGCCTCGAGCGCGACGTGCGCAAGCGACTCGTCGGCCGGGACGACGGCCGAGCCGTGGCCGCGCGTGCCCGCCGCTCGAAGCGGCCCGGCCAGGCTCTTCCCGAGCGCGCGGCCGGCCGCAGCCACCTCATCGAGCGGGGAGCCGGGAGCCACCTCGAGGGAGAGGTCGAAGGCCGCGTGGCGCGCCATCAGCGCGACGAGGTGATCGAGCACGGGCACGCCCGTGAGGACGCTCGCCTCGCCGGTCCCGTGCACCGCGACACGCACGCTGGTGCGCTCGCCTTCGCCCCGTTGCTCGACCGTCTCCATCCCTCGTTGAAGGCTATCGCGCGGCGAGCTGCGGCCCGATATCCACCCGAGTGCGGCGCGGTTCACCGAGATCTGCGGCCCGGATCGCCGGGGCGCTCTGCGCGACTCTCGCGGGCGCGCTCGCGTGCGCCCACCAGGCTGTCGCCGGATCGAGCGAGTCGGGGACCCGGACTCATGTCTCCTGGCCCAAGGGCGTCGCCGTCGTCGGCTATCGAAGCGAGTCCGCGCTCCGCGCCGCGCTCGCTCTCGAGCCGGGACGGATCGTCCGTCGCATCCCCGCTCTGCGCGCCGTCGAGGTGCGCCCGGAGCGCTCTCTCGCCGGGTTTGCCGCCCGGGTCGGGGCGCTTCCCGGAATCGCCTACGTCGAGCGCCTCGAGCTGCGCGGCGCCGCCGTCGAGCCGGCGCTCCGGCTGAGTCCCTTCCAGCCCGGCGCCCTCGAGTGGCAGTACGCGGCGACCCGGGCCGACTCCGTCCCTGCCTGGGCCCTGCGGGCCGCCTCCGCGGTCACGATCGCCGTGATCGACACCGGGGCCGACCTCACCGCTCCCGATCTCGCCGCCAAGTCGCCTGCCGCCCACGACGTCAACACGCACGCGGCGGACGTCGAGGACACGAACGGACACGGCACGTTCGTCGCCTCGCTCGCCGCCGGCTCAGTGACGAACGACGAAGGGATCGCCGGCTTCGGCGGCGATTCGCGGTTGCTCGTGATCAAGGCCGGTGGCCCGAGCGGGACGATCTCGGATCTCGACGAGGCGAACGCGATCGTCTACGCCGTCGACCACGGCGCCAGGGTCGTGAACCTCAGCTTCGGGGGGCCGGCGACGTCCGCGACCGAGCAGCGGGCGATCGACTACGCGGTCGAGCGCGGCGCGCTGCTCGTGGCCGCCGCCGGCAACGAGTACGAGACCGGAAATCCGGCCGCGTACCCCGCCGCTCTGCTCCAGCCCGTGGGCTCGAACGGACAGGGCGGACCCGGCCTCGCGGTCGGCGCCGCGACGTCCGCGGGCACACGGGCGCCCTTCTCGAACACCGGCTCGTACATCTCGCTCGCCGCTCCCGGCGAGAGCGTCTTCGGCGCGGTGTCCTCCCTCTCGCCCCCCGGCGCCTACCCACGCGTCCCGCTCCCCGGATCGCGCGCCGGCCAGTACGGGTTCGGCAGCGGCACGTCGTTCGCCGCACCGCAGGTGGCAGGCGCGGCGGCGCTGGTGTGGGGCGTGAACCCGGCGCTCGCCGCCGCCGACGTCGCCCGGATCCTCGAGGAGACGGCGCAGGGCCGTGGGGCCTGGAGCCCGGAGCTCGGCTTCGGTGTGCTCGACGTCGCAGCCGCCGTCGCGCGTGCAACCGCGACCGCACCTGGGACGCCGAGAGCAGGGCGCGCCGCCTCGAGCCTCCGCCTCTCGTCTTCGCGCACCTCCGGCCGCGCTCCGCTTCGAGTCGAGCTGACGGCGACGTTGCGCTCGCCGGGGCCCGGGGTCTCGACCACCTCGCGCACAGTCGTCCTGGAGTCGTTCGACGGCCGCCGCTGGCACCGGGAGGCCGCGGCGCGGACGACCGAGCGCGGCACGCTCGCGCTCGGCCTCTCGCTCGCCCGCGGCTCCTACCGGATCCGGGCCCGCTTCGCCGGCGCTGACGATCTCGCCGCTGCCGTGAGCCGGCCGCTCGTCCTGCTCAGCCGTTAGCGGCCGGCGCAGACCGCGGCTGCAGTGCCGTAGCGTTCACCGCCGTGATCCTCGAACCGATCGACTCCGACGCGAACGGATCCGACGCTGGATTGCGAGCTGAGTTCGACCGCCAGGTCGAGAACCTGATCGTCAAGGGATACCCCGAGCTCGCGGGCATGAGCGCGGACGTGTTCATGGAGCACATCGCGCCGCTCAGGGAGAGACTGCACGCGCTACGCACGAGTGGGAACGAGACGACAATCCCGTTCGTGATCGCTGTGAGGACCGACGCGGTCGCCCGTGAGAGGGCCATGCCGCTCGTCGAGTTGGGCGGCAAGCAGGGCTTCACCAGCATGGAACCGACCGATCTCGAGCGCTTCACCCCGATCGAGGACGTCGAGGTTCCTCGTGGTCTGGCGTATCTCGTCGCTGACATCGATACGGGTGGAGGCACCCTGAACTTCACACCGGATGAAGCGATGAAGTCGATCGTCCCGGAGAACCGCTCGCCGATGACGATCGACGAAGGCATCGCGCTGCTCATCCACAACCCGGAGGTCCTCGAGACGAAGAACTGCTTTTCCCTGCTCGGCTCGCGCTGTGGCGACCGCCGGGTCACGGCGATGTGGATCAGCGGGGGCAAGCCGAGGCTCGGCTGGTGCTGGGCCGGCAACCCGCATACGTGGTTGGGTTCAGCCTCCTGCGCGAGCAGAGTGGGAGCTGGCCTCTAGCCCTCGACGCGCTCGATCCGGGCGCCGAGGCCGCGCAGGCGCTCGTCGATCCGCTCGTAGCCGCGGTCGATCTCCCCCACGTTGCCGATCGTCGAGGTGCCGTCGGCGCACAGGCTCGCGATCAGCATCGCCATGCCCGCGCGGATGTCCGGGCTCGTCAGGCGTTCGCCGTAGAGCTGCGACGGGCCCGTGACGACCGCCCGGTGCGGGTCGCACAGAATCACGCGCGCGCCCATGTTCACGAGCTTGTCCACGAAGAAGAGGCGGCTCTCGAACATCTTCTCGAAGATGAGGATCGTGCCTCGCGCCTGCGTGGCCACGGTCAGCGCGATCGACGTGAGGTCGGCCGGGAAGGCGGGCCACGGACCATCCTCGATCTTCGGGATCTGGCCGCCGAGATCGTCCTGGATCACGAGCTCCTGGCCGGGCGGCACGCGCACGCTCGTCCCGTCGAGCTCGACCCGTACGCCGAGCCGCGCCAGGGCGGGCAGGATCGGAACCAGGTCGTGCGGGTTGACGTCGTCGATCGTGACGTCCCCGCCGGTGACGGCAGCGAGGCCGATGAAGCTCGCGACCTCGATGTGCTCGGGGCCGACACGCCACTCGCCGCCGTGAAGACCCTCGACGCCCTCGATGCGCAGCACGTTCGACTCGATCCCGGCGATGTGGGCGCCGAGGGAGCCGAGGAAGCGGCAGAGATCCTGCACGTGGGGCTCGCAGGCGGCGTTGCCGATCACTGTCTCGCCTCTCGCCAGCACCGCCGCCATGACCGCGTTCTCCGTCGCCGTCACGCTGGCCTCGTCGAGGAAGACGCTCGAGCCGACGAGGGCGTCCGTCTGCATCTCGTAGCTCGAGCCCACGTCGATCTCGACGCCGAGCTCCGCGAACGCGTGGATGTGCGTGTCGACGCGCCTCCGCCCGATCACGTCGCCGCCGGGTGGCGGCACGGAGGCCCGCCCGAAACGCGCCAGCAGCGGCCCGGCAAGCAGGATCGAGGCGCGGATGCGGCTGCAGAGGCGCTCGTCGAGGTCGGTCTTGTGAACCTCGGCGGCGTGAACGCGGACCTCGTTCGGGCCGAGCCACTCCACGTCGGCGCCGAGGTCGGCGAGCAACTCCATCATCGTCTCGACGTCGCGGATCCGCGGCACGTTCGTGAGCACGACGGGCTCGGGCGTGAGCAGGCACGCGGCGAGGATCGGCAAGGCGCCGTTCTTGTTCCCGGCCGCGCGCACGCGCCCGTTCAGGGGCCGACCGCCCTCGATCGAGAAGGACTGCATGAGCGCGTCTGCGACTGCGATTTGCGACATAGGCCGAATGTCCTCCCCGCTCGGCCCGCGAAGAGGGGGCTATCCTAGCCGAGCCCTTGGAGCCCACACGCGAGCGAGCCTGGGAGACGCTGACGCGCTACACGGAGAGCGTTGCGCTGCGCCGCCACGCCCTCGCCGTGGAGGCCGCCACCCGCGCCTATGCCCGCCGCTTCGGCGAGGACGAGGAGCGATGGGGCGTCGTCGCCCTCCTGCACGACTTCGACTACGAGATCCACCCGACGCTCGACAAGCACCCGCAGGACGGCGCCCCGCTCCTGCGCGAGGAGGGCTATCCGGAGGACGTGATCGAGGCGATCCTCTCGCACGCCGAGCACCTCGCGCTGCCGCGCGACACGCCGCTGAAGCGCACCCTCTTCGCCTGCGACGAGCTCTCCGGCTTCGTCCACGCGTGCGGGCTCGTGCGGCCGACGGGCCTCGACGGACTCGAGTCGAAGTCGGTGCGCAAGAAGCTGAAGCAGCCGTCGTTCGCGGCGGGCGTGCACCGGGACGAGGTGTACGCCGGGGCCGAGCTGCTCGGCCTCGAGCTGGACGAGCACGTCCGGAACGTGATCGAGGCGCTGCAGCCGATCGCCCCCGAGCTAGGGCTGCGGACCGCGGCAAACGCCTAGCGACGCTACAGCCCAGCGAGGAGGCGATCGAGGTCGTCGTCGCTCGTCCACCAGCCGCAGGAGACGCGCAGGAGCCCCGTTCCGGGAAGGTCGCGGACGACCACGCCGGCATCGTAGAGACGCAGCGCCAGCTCGGCGGGGTCGGTCCGGGTCCGGATGCTGACGAGCGTCGCGTGGCCGGGCTCGGTCACGACGTCGAACCGCTCCGCGAGCCGCTCGCGACAGCGCGCGGCCATCTCGGCCGCCCGCTCGAAGCGCCACTCCGGATGGATGTCGAGGGTCGCGTCGAGCCCCGCGAGCGCCGGCGCCGGCAGCCAGCCCGAGTCGAAGCGAGCAGCGCCCTCCTTCGGCGTGAACGCGCCGTCCGGCTCGTAGCCGGCCTGCGAGAAGTAGCTCGGCAGCGCGACGGGGAGCGCCTCCGGGTCGGCGACGACGAGCGCCCCGGTCGCGTCCGGGCCGCAGAGCCACTTCTGCGCGGAGATGGTGAGGAAGTCGACGCCGGCAGCCTCGACCGGGATCGCCCCCACCGACTGCGCGGCGTCCACGAGCACCGGCAGTCCCGTCGCCTCTCTCAGCTCCAGCACCGGCAGCAGGTGGCCCGTGACCCACGAGACGTGCTGGACGGCGAGGAGGCGTGTGCGGGCCGTCACCTGGGCGCGGATCAGGTCGAGGGCACGCGCGGCCGGATGCGCGCTGATCTCCGCGACCCGCACGCGCGCGGGCGACACGCCGAGCGCGCCGAGGAGGCCGAAGTGCTCGCGGTCGGTCGTCACGATCTCGTCGTCGGGGCCGAGGTCGAGGCCGGAGAGGACGATGTTGCAGCTCTCCGTCGTCGAGCTCGTCAGGGCCACCCGCTCCGGCCCGACGCCGACGAGCGCGGCGAGCTTCCCGCGCACGCGGTCGCGCAACTCGAGCATCCCCTCGAAGTAGGCTCGGCCGCCGCGCCCGCCCTCCGCGTCCGCCGCCTCCTGAGCGGCCATCGCGGCAACGGTGGCGCGCGCCAGGGGCCCGAACGTGCCCGCGTTCAGGTAGGCGAATCGCTCGAGCACCGGGAACGCGGTGCGGGCTTCCTCGAAGGTCACCCGACCTCCACCTCGACGGGCGCGTGGTCCGAGAGCAGCAGCTCGCCGCGCCGGCGCCGCTCGTCGGGCCAGCGCACCGTGGCGGAGACCGCGGCCCCTCGCACGAGCACGTGATCGAGCCACGGGCCCGGCGCGGAGAAGCCCCAGTCCGGCCCGGTGAGGTCGCCGAGCGTCCACGAGCGCTCGGCCTTGACGTTGAAGTCCCCGGCGAGCACGCAGGTCTCCTCCGGCCGCGCGAGGGCGTCGGCGAACACCGCCGCGCGCAGGAGCTCGGCGTCGGCCAACCGCTCGTCGGGCCGGTAGCTCGTCGCGTGGAGGTTCGCGACGAGCATCGCGCCGCCTCGGGGCAGCGCGACGCGGACCGCCTGGCAGACGCGGCGTTCCTTCGCCCAGGCGAGGCGCGCGACGAGCGGCAGGCCCAGCCAGTTCGCCTGCCGGCGCCTGAAGTCGACGGAGTTGAGCACGAGCGTGTGCCGGTCGTGCGTGCGCAGCCGCGCCGAGACGAGGATCGCGTTCGCCTGGCCGGTGAACGCGGAGCGGGAGCGCCCGTGGCCGAGCTCCGTGATCGCGCGACCGACCTCCGCGGTCGACGGCAGCGGGCCGAGCCGCGGCGGCGCGGCAGCGACTCCCCACGCCGCCATCCCGCTCCATTCGTCCAGGCGCTCGAGTGCCCAGACGGGAATCTCCTGGAGGCAGAGCACGGCGGGCTCGTCGGCGGCGGCGAGCCGGATCATCTCCTCGAGGCGGTCCTGCCGTCCCGGCGGCACGGTGTTGCCGTGGAACAGGTTCCAGCTGCGGACGAGGACGGCCACCGCGGCCCAGTCTCGCAGCCGTGGCGCCGGGCTACTCGGGCCAGTAGCGCGCCCCACTAGGCTGCCCGTCGTGCGCGTCGTCCTCGCCGATCCCCCGGCCTTCACGCCTCAGTACGACCACGAGCTGGCGGCCGCGCTCGCGCGGACCGGCCAGGACGTGGAGCTCGTCACCTCCCGCTTCCGCTTCGGCGCCGCGCCGGCGCCCGACGGCTACCGGCGCAGCGAGCTCTTCTACCCGCTGTCGTCGCGCGTCTTCCGGCGCTCGCGGCTGCGCCTGCCGGTCAAGGCGCTCGAGCACCCCATCGGGCTCGCGCGCCTCATGCGGCGCCCGGCCGACGTCGTGCACCTCCAGTGGCTCGCCGCGCCGCAGATCGACCGGCGGCTGCTGAAGCTGCGCGCGCCCGCCGTGTTCACCGCCCACGACCTGTTGCCCCGCCGGACGGCGAAGAGGCTGGAGCTCTGGCGCGCGCTGTTCGAGCGCTTCGAGCGCGTGGTGGTCCACAGCCAGCGCGGGCGTGAGGTGCTCACGGGTCTCGTCGACCCCGAGCGGCTGCGCGTGATCCCCATGCCCGTCTTCGTCAGCGACCCCGTTCGCGCCGACGACGGCCGCACCGTGCTCTTCTTCGGCGTGATCAGGCCCTATCGCGGGCTCGCCGACGCGCTCGCGGCGATCGAGCGCGTGGACGACGTGCGGCTGATCGTCGCCGGCGACCCGGTCGAGAACGTCGACGGGTACCGCGCCCGCGCCCCCGGGCGGGTCGACTGGCGGCTCGGCTACCTGCCCGAGCACGAGGTCGACCGGGCCCACGGCGAGGCGACGCTCGCAGTCTTCCCCTACCGCCCGGAGATCGACCAGAGCGCGTCGATGGCCCGTGCACTCGGAGCGGGCGTCCCGGTCGTCACCTACGACGTCGGCGGGCTGGCCGAGCCCGTACGCGCCTTCGGCGCCGGACGCGTCGTGCCCGCCGGTGACGTCGACGGGCTCGCAGAGGCGATCCGCAGCCTCCTGGGCGACGCGGAGGCGCTCGCGGCCGCGCGGGCCGGGGCAGAGCGGGCGCGGCAGGCGCTGACCTGGGACGCGGCCGCCGAGGCCCACCTCGCCGTGTACCGGGAGCTCGGGTGATCCTCCGGCGGCGCTTCGTCGATGCCGTCCGGCGGCAGCTCGAGCTCTTCGAGCGCGAGCACGCGGGCCTGATTCGCGACTGCGACGCGGCCGAGGACGCGTACGACCGCGCCGGCCGCGACGAGGCCGAGGAGCGCTACGGCGACTTCCTCGACCTGGTCGAGACCGGAACCGAGCTGCTCGCGGCCCTGCGCGACAACTACTCCTCGACGCTCGACGACGAGGCCGCGGCGGCGTACGAGGCCGTCTTCAACCGCGCGGTGGCGAAGCGGATGCCGCGCTTCGCGCTCGAGCTCGAGCAAAGCTGATGGCGCATCGAATCGAGGACTACGGGCTGATCGGCGATCTCCAGACGGCGGCGCTCGTCGGCCGTGAGGGCTCGATCGACTGGCTCTGCTTCCCGCGCTTCGACTCCGGCGCCTGCTTTGCCGCGCTGCTCGGGACCGAGGAGCACGGACGCTGGCTGCTCGCTCCCACCGGGGAGCGGCGCGGCGTGAGCCGGCGGTACCGCGGCGAGACGCTGATCCTCGAGACCGACTGGGAGACTGAGGACGGCGCGGTGCGCGTGATCGACTTCATGCCACCGCGCGGGCGCGACCCCGACGTCGTCCGCATCGTCGAGGGCCTGCGCGGCGAGGTGTCGATGCGCTCCGAGCTTGCGATCCGGTTCGAGTACGGCTCGATCGTCCCGTGGCTGCGCCGCATCGACTCGGCTCGCGTCGCCGTCGCGGGGCCCGACGCGCTCTGCTTCCGCACGCCGGCCGAGACCTACGGAGAGAACATGATGACCGTGTCCGAGTTGACGGTCCGGCCAGGCGATCGCGTCCCGTTCGTGCTCACGTGGTTCCCCTCCTACCAGGACGTCCCGCGCGAGATCGACGCCGAGCAGGCGCTGGCCGACACGGAGGAGTACTGGGGCGACTGGATGCGGAGCTGCGCGTACGAAAGCGACTGGAGCGACGAGGTGCGCCGCTCGCTGATCGTCCTCAAAGCGCTGACCTACGCGCCCACGGGCGGGATCGTCGCGTCGCCGACCACCTCCCTGCCCGAGCACATCGGCGGCGTGCGCAACTGGGACTACCGCTATTGCTGGCTGCGCGATGCGGCGCTGACGCTGCTCGCGATCCTGAACGCCGGCTACGTCGAGGAGGCCGGCGCGTGGCGCGACTGGCTCCTGCGGGCCGTCGCGGGCGATCCGGCCGACCTCCAGATCGTCTACAGCGTGCTCGGCGAGCGGCGGCTGACCGAGCTCGAGCTGGAGTGGCTCCCGGGCTACGAGGGCTCCGCGCCGGTGCGCATCGGCAACGCGGCTTGCCTCCAGCTCCAGATCGACGTCTACGGCGAGGTGTTCGACGCGCTCTTCCACGCCCGCGAGGAGGGTCTCGCCGACGACGCGAGCGCCTGGTCGCTCCAGCAGCTGCTGCTCGGCTACCTCGACCGGACCTGGCGCGAGCCGGACCAGGGGATCTGGGAGGTCCGCGGCGAGAGACGGCACTTCACGCACTCGAAGGTGATGGCCTGGGTCGCCTTCGACCGGGCGGTGAGGGCAGTCGAGGAGCAGGGGCTCGACGGGCCGGTCGACGACTGGCGCCGCGTGCGCGACGAGATCCACACCGAGGTGTGCGCGAAGGGTTTCGACGAGAAGCTCGGCTCGTTCACGCAGTCCTACGGCTCAGGGACCCTTGACGCGAGCCTGCTCATGCTCCCGCTCGTCGGCTTCCTGCCGGGAGACGACGAGCGCGTGCGAGGGACGGTCGCCGCGATCGAGCGCGACCTGACCCGCGACGGCTTCGTGATGCGCTACCTCACCGACCCTGCTGTGTCCCCGGACGGGCTCCCGCCGGGCGAGGGCTGCTTCCTGCCCTGCTCGTTCTGGCTCGCCGAGGCGCTCGCCCTCGTCGGCCGGCCCGACGACGGCCGCGAGGCGATCGAGCGGCTGCTGCGGCTGCGGAACGATCTCGGCCTCCTCTCGGAGGAATACGACCCGAAGGAAGGGCGCCTGCTCGGCAACTTCCCACAGGCCTTCACCCATCTCGCGCTCATCGACGCAGCCTTCTGTCTGGCCGGGACCGTCCGCCGGTGAGTAGCGGTCGACGCTCCGGATCAGGCGGCGAACAGGTACAGGACGGCGACGAGGAGGATCAGGCCCAGGCAGGCGAGGAAGATCGTCAGCGTTCCGGACCGCTTCTGCTTCCAGGGATCGCTCAGCTCCGGGCTTTTGAACGGGTCCACGTCCCGGTCGCGGGGATCGGTCACGGCCGGATCATAGGCTCACGGCTGCTCGTACGCGATCCTCAGCAGGTCGGCGCTCGAGAAGAACGTGCCGGCTGTGGTCGTACAGCGAAGCCGCACTTGCACGTCACCGTCGCCGGATGTTCCGCTGACGTACTCGGCGAGCGTTCCCGTCGCGGGCAGGTCGACAATCGCGACCTCGGTCGTGCCGACGGTCTGCGAGTTGACTACGACCCAGGCGTTGGTCGTCCAGCGCTTGAGGGCGACGGTCTGCGCGCAGGAACGCGAATGCTTGCCGGTGAAGCTCAGGCGCAGGCTCGTGAGCGTATTTGGGACGCCCGCGAACGTCCCGTACCAGGCGGCGGCGCGCGTCGTCGCGGTGTTCGAGTTGACCTCGTAATAGGCGTCGTCGTCGGCGGCCAGGTTCCCGGCGGTCCCCGACTTGAGCGATCCGACGATGACCGTCGCGGCGCTCGGATACGCCGTGCCCGCAGGCGGCCCCCCGGCGGAGACGGTGAAGCTCCACGCCTCTTCGGCTGCGAGGGCGTTCCCGGCCGGGTCCTGCGCCGCGGTCGTCACGCGCGCCGTGTACTGCGCCGCGGAGGCGAGGCTCCCTGCCGGATCGAACGTCATGGTCGTCCCGCTCCAGGAGAAGGTGCCCGCGACCGGCGCGTTGCTCACGTCGACGAGCGAGAAGGCTGCCTGCGTCGCCGCCTGGTCCATGGGCTCGCTGAAGGTCGTCGTCACGTTCGCGCTCGGCGCCACTGCGGTCGCGCCGTCGCCGGGCGACACGGACGCCACCGTCGGCGGGGTCGTGTCGGCGGGCGGAGCGCCGAGCCCGGCCGAGACGTCGACGAAGAAGCTGCCGGCGCCGCTCCACGACCGCACGCGCAGCGTCCAGGCCCCGGTCACGGCCGGCTTGTAACCGAGCTCGTCCTGTCGCCTGCTCGTCTCGGCCTTTGCGACCTGGACCCCATTCGGGTCGAGCAGGTAGAGGTCGAAGTCGGGGTTGCTCGAGTAGCTGGCCACGACGGATGGATGGATCAGCGTCGCCGCGATCGGGAACTGCGTGTCGGTGACGTTGAGGATGTAGTCGATCTGCGTTCCCGTGCCGGGGAGCGTGCCCTCGCGCAGCTCGTGCGCAGGCATCGCCGGAGGGGCAGCGATGCCTGCGCCGGCCGATGCGATCGCGGCGTAGGCGTCCAGGCGTCCGGCCCCGTACTCAATGTCGGGCCCACTCGTCCCGGCCGTCCTGCTGTTCCCGCCGCGCCCCCAGTCAACCGCGGTCTGCATCAGCTTGTCCTTCACTTGCTGCGACGTCAGCGCTGCGTTCGCGTCCCGCATCAGCAGCGCCACGCCGACGGTGAACGGCGTCGCCATGCTCGTGCCGCTGTAGTCGATATAGCCGTTGACCGTTCCGGCCCTCGCCGAGGTGACGAGGAGTCCGGGCGCGGAGACGTCGGGCTTCAACCGCCCGTCGCTCGTGGGGCCGCGGCTCGAGAAGTACGCCTGCCTGAAGCCGTTTACGCCCATGTCGGCCATGGCTCCGACGGTGAGGGCGCCGGTGGCGGCCCCGGGCGATCCGACCGTGCACGTGCCGGGACCTGAGTTGCCGGCCGCGACCGCGACCACGATCCCGGCCGCGTGTGCGTGGTTGACCGCGACCGAGGTCGCGTCGGTGCCGTTGGCGCAGCCGGTCGTCCCCAGCGAAAGGTTGATCGCCTCGATGCCGTACGTGTCGCGGTTGGCGACGACCCACTCGATGCCCTTCGTGACGTTCGCCATCGAGCCGTTGCCGGTCGAGTCGAGCACCTTCACGCCGACCAGCGCCGCCGCCGGCGCGACTCCCTGGAGCACGTCGCCCGCGATCGTCCCGGCGACGTGGGTGCCGTGGCCGTTGTCGTCAAAGGGGGTCTGCGCGACGCAGGTGCCGCCCGTGCAGTTGACGAAGGCGATGATCTTGCCGCCGTCGACGTCCTGGTGTCCTCCGTCGATGCCGGTGTCGATCACGGCGGCGACGAGGTCGCCCTTCGAGTACGAGGTGGAATCGCCGTCGGCGCTGCCGTCGAGGGCGGCGTTGCCCGCGGCCGGGCCGTCGGCGCGCGCCTTCGCGACGCCGAACGACGTCTGGGCGCTGTCGTTGAGCGCGTGGACGACGGCGTTCTCCTCGATGCGGACGACCTGAGGCAGCCGTGCAAGCGCGTGCACCTGCCGCTTGCTCACGGTAGCTGCGAAGCCCTCGACCAGGGAGAAGCGGTGGCTGACGGCGAAGGCGCTCACTGCGCCACGCAGCGCCTCCAGCCGCTCGAGGCTCGCGGGTGCCGACATCTGCACGATCACGCTCAGCTCGTCGGTGTCGGCCATGGTGGCAAGGCGATCCTCGAGGTCGTCGAAGATCCGATCCCCGTCGCCGTCGGCCTTGGGCGGAGCGTCCCGTTCCTCGGACGGGGCGGACGGCGGCTTGTCGCCGCCGTAGACGGGCGCAGCCGCCGACACGAGCGATATCAGCAGCGCTACCAGCGCCCCGACCAAGAGCTTCCGCACGATTCCTCCCCGCTTGCTCGTCCTCGAAGTGGCTGCCGACTTTACTGCTTTGAAGAGGTTTTGCCTAGATAACCCGTGAGATTGCGGCAGGTTCTAGCGGTGACCGAAGTGGTGGGCGTCCGGCAGGGCGCCGTGGACGTCGGCCTCCCCGGCCACGCCGCGGGCGAGCGGGCCGAGCGTCTCCAGCCGCTGGACAACGACGTTCTGGTTTCGGCCGATGGACTCGAACTTGCCGTGCGCGAGCAGGAGCGGCTCCCCCCGCACGAGCGCGCGGTACCGGTCGTAGACCGGAGGCGGCACGATCAGGTTGAAGAGGCCGAGCTCGTCCTCGAGCAGCATGAAGACGACGCCGTTCGCCGTCGACGGCCGCTGGCGTGCGACGGTCATGCCCGCCACGGACACGCGCCGCCCCGAAGGGGTGACGGCCAGCTCGCCGCTCGAGAGCACGCGCTCCGGCAGGTGCGGGCGCAGCAGCGTGAGCGGGTGGACGCCGACGGTGAGGCGCGTCGTCCGGTACTCGGCCAGCATCCGCTCCCACACGGTCTGCTCGGGCAGCGCAGGCGTCTCGGCGGTCGGGTCGAGCGGCAGCGCGAGCTGGCGCTCCTCCCCGCCGGAGCCCGGCACGCTCAGGGAGCGCGGGACGAGGCCGAGCTGCCAGAGCAGGGAGCGTCGCGGCTCGCCGAACGAGTCGCAGGCGCCGCTCCCGACGAGCGCCTCGAGCTTCCCCTGCGCCAGCGAGGAGCGCTGAGCGAGGTCGCGCACGCCCGTGAACGGCCCGCCGCGCTCCCGCTCGGCCACGAGCGTCTTCGCCTCCTCCTCGGTCACCTGCGCGATGTACGCGAGCCCGATGCGGACCGCGACGTTCTCGCGCCCCTGGCCGGCGACGTCTCCAGGCCGGCGGAGCCGGCCTCCGGCGCCGCCTGACGCCGCTGGCGGCACCGTGCTCTCCGGGCCCGTACTCGTTCGTACTGTGCCCTCCGGCCCGGCACCGCCGGCGACGTCCCAGGAGCGCGAGGAAACCTCGATCGCGCAGAGCGCGTCGCTGCGGTTCACGTCCGGCGGGCGCGTCTCCACCCCGTGCCGCTGGCCGTCCCGGACGAGGGTCGCCGGGGGATAGAAGCCCATCGGCTGCGCGTTCAGGAGCGCGCACAGGAACTCCGCCGGATAGTGGTGCCGCAGCCAGGCCGACTGGTAGGCGAGCAGGCCGAACGCGGCCGCGTGCGACTTCGGGAAGCCGAAGCCGGAGAAGCCGACGAGCTTGTCGAAGATTCCGTCCGCCGTCACGGCGTCGACGCCCTTGCCGACCGCGCCCTCGACGAAGCGGCCGCGGTAGGCCTCGAGCGCGTCGTGGCTGCGCTTGCGGCTCATCGCCCGGCGCAGGCCCTCGGCCTCCCCCACGCTGAAGCCGGCGAGCGCCATCGCCACCTCGAGCACCTGGTCCTGGAAGACGACGACGCCGAGCGTGTAGGCGAGCGGCTTGGCGAGGAGCGGGTGGTCGACCGGCGGGACGAAGCTCGGGTCCTCGCGCAGGCGCTGGCGGTGCGCGATGTACGGGTGCACGGCCTTGCCCTGGATCGGCCCCGGCCGGACGAGCGCGACCTGCACGGTCAGGTCGTCGAGGTTCTCGGGCCTCGTGCGCAGGATGCTCTGCATCTGCGCGCGGCTCTCGATCTGGAAGTCGCCGACCGTGTCGCCGGCCTGGATCTCGGCGTAGACGGCGGCGTCGTCGAGCGGGATGCGGGAGAGGTCGATCGGCTCGCCCCGCAGACGCGCGATCTGGTCGACGCAGTCCTCGACGGCCGAGAGCATGCCGAGGCCGAGCAGGTCGATCTTGAGGAAGCCGGCGTCCGCACACGAGTCCTTGTCCCACTGGCAGAGCTGGCGCCCGGCCATCGCCGCGGGCAGGACGGGGACGAGCTCGACGAGCGGCCGCGACGAGATCACCATCCCGCCCGGATGCTGGGAGATGTGCCGCGGTAGCCCGGCGATCTCGGCGGTCAGCTCGGCGAAGGCGCGCCAGCGCGGCGAGGCGAGCTTCGACTCGGCGTCCGGGAGCAGCCGGAGTTCCTCGCCGACGCGCCGCGCATTCCAGCCGTCGGAGATCCGGGTGAGCCGCTCGAGCTCGGCGAACGGCAGCCCGAGCGCCTTGCCGACGTCGCGGATCGCCCCCCGCGAGCGGTAGGTGGCGAAGCTCGCGACGAGGGCGGCGTGCTCCCGGCCGTAGCGGTCGGTCACGGCCACGATCAGCTGCTCGCGGATGTCGCGCGGGAAGTCGAGGTCGATGTCGGGAACGGCCTCGAGCTCGCGGTTGAGGAAGCGCCCGAGCGAGAGCCCGGCCTTGACCGGGTCGACGTGCGAGAGGCCGGTCAGGTAGCAGACGAGCGAGCCGACCGAGCTGCCGCGGCCGCGGCCCGGCGGCAGCACGCGGCGCGGAGAGCCGGGGCCTCGTACCTCGAGCGAGACCTCCCGCGCGAGCTCGAGCACCTCCCAGTGCAGCAGGAAGAAGCCCGCCAGGTCGAGGTGGTCGATCAGGGCCAGCTCCTCCTCCAGGCGCTCGCGGGCGGAGCGTTTGTGGCCGTTCGCGCCGCCGTAGCGCTCCTCGAATGCCCGGTCGCAGACGCGGCGGAGCTGCGCGATCGCCGGCTCCTGCCCGTCGGAGAAGTCCGGGTAGCGGTATCCGAGCTCCCGGGTGAGATCGAACTCGAGCCGCTCGGCGAGCTCGGCGGTACGTGCGGCAGCATCGGAGTCGAGCGGGAACCGCTCCGCCGCCTCCGACGGTGGCAGGAGCACGCTCTCGTGGTTGCCGCGCCGCTCCGGCTCGCAGCCGTCGAGAGAGGTGCGGTGCTTGATCGCGACGAGCACGTCCTGGAGAGCCGTGCGGCGCGGATGGTGCGCGTGCACGTCGCCGGTCGCCACCGTGCGCACGCCGAGCGACCCGGCGAGGTCGCGTAGAGCGGTGTTCCGGCGCGCGTCGCCGCGCTCGAACGGCCGCTGCAGCTCGACGTAGAAGCGATCCGGACCGAATGCGCGCGCGAGCTCGGCAGCCGCGTTCGGATCGCGCACGCCGAGCCCGTGCCGCGCGCACCCCGAGAGGCAGACGAGACCCTCGTTCAGCTCGCTCAGAAGGGCTGGGTCGAGCGCCGGCGGGCGCAGCTCGGACTCGCGCCCGGGAAGCCGGGTGTCCCTGTGCGCGGCGGTGAGGAGCCGGCAGAGGTTCGCGTAGCCCGCCGGGGTCTCGACGAGCAACGTCACGTGCGGTCCGCCCCAGAGCGTCACCTCGGCGCCGGTGATGGGACGGACGCCGAACGCCTTCGCCGCGTGCGCGAACTCGAGGGAGCCGCAGACGCCGTCGTGGTCGGTGAGCGCGAGCGCCGTGTAGCCGAGCTCGGCCGCGCGCGCGGCGAGTTCCTCGGGCTGCGAGGCGCCGTCGAGGAATGAGTACGCCGAGTGGCAGTGCAGCTCGACGTACTCGCGTGCGCGGCTCGCACCCCCGGACCGCCGCGGCGACGGTCGATCGCGGCGCCGCTGCCGGTGGGGAACCTCGCCCGGTGGCTCTCCGGCGGTCATACTCGTTTCCGGTGGACGCGCAGGCCCACTACGACGCGATCGTCGACGACCTCAGGGCGCGGCACGCCGACGTCGAGACCGCGAAGATGATGGGCATGCCGTGCGTGAAGGCCGGCGGCAAGATGATCGGGGGCTAGCGCAACGCGCGACCGTTTCGGGCGCTCGCACGTTGTAGGACCGAGTAACGTCGAGTCGAAAGGGACGAGCGTGCGAGCGCTGGCAGCAGCGATGGCAGTCATGGTGTTCCTGGCCACGAGCCTCGCGTTCGTCTCGGCCGGCCGGTCCGGGCCCGTGGTGGTGCAGGGGATCCAGCAGCAGACGGGCGACACGGCTCAGGCTTCCGTCCGCACCCGCTAGCGTCCAGGGTCATGCGCCGCGCTGGGTGAACCACGCTCCGCGCTCGTCGTCGTGGAAGACGACCGCGTTCTGACCGCTCTCGAGCACGAGGTCGAAGTAGCGCCGGCTGACCGGCTCCTCCGTCCACCAGCGGTCGACGACCCGCCACTCCTCGCGCACGACCGCGACCGGCTGGCGGTTCACCCGGCACGGCGTCCCCTCGAAGCTCGCCTCGACGAGCGCCGGCCGCGGCGCGTTTACTCGTCCCGCGGGACGAACAGCGCGCGGGCTTCCGGGATGCGCGACCAGGGCGCCACCTCGACGACGGTGCAGACCGATCCTCCGCCGGTGCTCGCCCGCACCTGACGCAAGCCCTGCTTGAGCCGGACGCCGAGCTCGGCCCCGGCCGGGCGCACGAGCTCGAGCTGCCGGCCGGCTTCCTCCGTCAGCTCGACGAGCTCGAGGCGCAGCTCCACCACCGGAGCCGGCAGCTCGACGAGCTTCGCCCCGAGTGCGACGCGGATCCGGTCGCGCTCGGACGACGGCTCCCGCAGCGTCAGCGTACGCCGCCACGAGCCTCCGCTGACCAGCCTGGCCGAGAGCGCGAGCTTGCGCACGAAGCGCCCGGCGCGCTCCGGGCGGCCGAGCGCCCGCTCGACGAGCGCAGCGAGCGCCCGTCGCAGCGTCAGCTCGTTGGCGATCGCCTCCGGGAACTCGAGCGCCTCGACGATCTCGGCCGGCGGCCGGCGGCCGCGCACGCGGCCGCGCTTGCCTCCTCTCGCCAGGCTCCAGGCCCGCCGGCCGTCCGGCCCCAATCGTTCGGCCACGGACGGGCCCGGCAGCCCGGCAAGCTCTCCCAGACGCCGCACTCCGAGCTCCCGCAGCTCCTGCTGCGCCGTCTGCCCGAGCGGGAGCAGGTGCAGCGGCAGCGGTGCGAGGAACTCACCCGTGCGCTCGTCGGAGACGATCAAGACCTGCCCGGGACGCGCGACGTTCGCGGCCGCGAGGGCCGCGAACCGGCGTTCGGCGGCGCCCGCGCGTGGATCCCAGGCAGAGCCGACGGCGGCGAGCGCCCGCTCGAGCGCGCTCTCGAGGCCGCCGTAGAGACGCTCGACGCCGCGCGTCTCGAAGAGCACGCAGCCGAGCTCGGCCGACTCGACCGCGAAGCCGGCGTCCTCGAGCCGGCGCAGCACTTCCTCCCACTCGTGCTCGGCCGCCGCCGGGTCCTGCTCGACGAGCAGGAGCGCCGGGCAGGTGGCGAGCGCCTCGCCCATCCGCATCCCGGGACGGACGCCCAGCGCCTCCGCGGCGGCGGTGACCGGCCCGAGCAGCGGCTCGGTCCCGGGCACCGGTGCGAGCGCCGCCGGCCTGAGCGCCAATCCGGGCCGGGAGCGCAGCGCGGCCCGCAGCTCGAATCCCGGGATGACGATGCAGGCGATCATGGGAACGTATGTTCTACACGAACACACGTTCCCCGTCAAGGGATTTCCGCCGCCCGTGTGCCGACATCCGCTGAGGGCAGCTCGAACTTGCACGAGCGCGAGCGTAGTGTCTCGGAGGTGCTATGACGGACGACACGCTGGTCGGGCGCGAACGGGAGCTGGCGGAGATCGAGGCCGCTCTCGACGATTTGCGGACCGGACGCGGCGGCCTCTTGCTGGTTTCCGGCGAGGCGGGCGTCGGCAAGACGCGGCTCGCGAACGAGGCTCTCGCCGGATGCGGGATGCGCGTTCTGACTGGAGAGGCGGTTCAGGAGGCGACGCCGCCATACGGTCCCGTCGTTGCTGCCTTCCGCTCGTTCCTGCGGGCCGAGCCGGAGGGATTGAGCGACTGCGGACCTCTCTCGAGGTACCTTGCGCTCATCCTCCCGGAGCTGGGCCGGACGGCGGAGGGAGGCGACCGTGCCACTCTATTCGAGGCCGTCCATTGCGCCTTCGAGACCATTGCACGGCGCGGGCCGGTGACGGTGTTCCTGGATGACCTGCAATGGGCCGACGATGCGACGGTCGAGCTTCTGCCGGCGCTCACGGTCTTGTTCGAGCAGGAGCCCGTCCTCGTGATCGGCGCCTACCGAAGCGATGAGATGCCGCGTGGCCACCCAATCCGTCGCCTGCGCGCCGAGCTACGGCGCGCGCGACTGCTGCGCGAGCTCGTCGTCGAGCCGTTCCAAGGCGAGCAGACGGCAGCCCTCGCCGGGCGTGTCCTCGGCCGCGAGGTTGGTCCGTCGCTGGCGGCCGCCATCCACGATCGCACCCAGGGGGTTCCCTTCTTCATCGAGGAGTTCGCGGCCGCCCTCGCCGCGAGCGGGCTCCTCCGGGACGGCGGGCCGGTCGTCGAGCTCCCACGCCGAGCGGACCTTCCGATGCCGGAGACTGTGCGCGATGCCGTGCTTCTGCGGGCCGATCGGCTCTCAGCGAAGGGGCGGCAGGCGCTCGAAGTCGCCGCCGTTGCCGGGCTCCGTTTCGAGCTGGGGCTCGTTCTCGACCTTGCCACCGAGGAGGGGCTCGACGAGGCGATCGAGAGCGGCTTCGTGCTCGAGGCCGAGCCAGGTCGGGGTGCTTTCCGCCACGCGCTGACGCGCGAGGCCCTCTATGAAGCGGTGACCTGGACACGCCGCCGCACGCTGCACTCCGAAGTCGCCGCGCGCCTCGAGTCGGCCGGAGCCCCGCCCGGCGCTGTGGCGGAGCACTGGCTTGCGGGCCAGCAGCCCTCGCGGGCCCGCCCTGCCTTTCTCGCCTCCGCCGAGCTCTTCTCCGTATTGCATGCCCACCGCGATGCCGCTCATGCGGTTCGCCGGGCGATCGAGCTATGGCCGGAGGGAGAAGAGGAGCCCGCCCGGCTCGCCGCTCTCGATCGACTGGGCGAGTACGCCGAGCTGAGCGGCGATCTCAGCGAGGCCGCCGGGGCCTGGCGTGAAGCCGCTGAGGGTTACGAGGGAGGCGGCAACATGCTCGAGCTGGCGAAGACGGAGCGGAAGCTTGCCGCTCTGTTCGAGCTCCAATGTGCTTGGGACGCCGCGTTCGTGGCTCGTGGGATCGCTGCCGAGTCGTTTCGCGCCAGCGGCCATCCCGGCGAGGCGGCCGCGGAACGGATCGCGGCGGCCGGCAATCTCCAGTCGGCCGGCAGTCTGAGTGCGGCGCTCGAGCTGATCGTTGCGGCAAGCGAGGAGGCTGACCGGGCCGAGCGCGTCGACCTGAAAGCGCGGGCCCTCGGGCTGGAGGGCCTCGTCCGGGCGCGCATGGGCGAGCTCGAAACCGGGCTCGACTCCGCTCGCGCCGGACTCTCGCTCGCGCTTGCCGAGAACCTCATCGAGCCGGCGGCCGAGACGTACGAGAAGGTGGGAATGATCCTCGACCTCAGCGCCCGCCACAGCGGAGCAATCGACGCATTCACGACCGCGTTCGAGTTCTGCCAAGCACACGCGGTCTCGGGAAGGGCCAAGGTCTGTCTCGGCTGCCTTGCCTACGTCCTGCGCAAGACCGGCGACTGGGATCGGGCAATCGACATCTGCCGCGACGTGATCGAGTCGAGCGAGGCGCCCCGCAGCGCGCGCTGCGCTGCACTTGGCGAGCTCGGGCTGATCCACGTCCTCCGCGGCGACACGAAACGTGCCGGAGCGCCGCTGGCCGAGGCGTTTGCGCTTGCGCAGCAGACGGGCTTCATGATCGTGAAGCTCGACGCTGTCTGGGGGCTGGCACGCCTCGACGAACAGCGCGCGGAGTACGAGGCGGCCGCCGCGCGATGCCAACGTGTCCTCGACTTCGCGCGGGAGGGCGAGGACAGCCACTATCCAGTTCCCGCGCTGCGGTGGGCGACGACGTTCTTCGCCGTCCACGGCGCGGAGTCCGAGGCCGGTGCCTGCACGGAGCGTCTCGGCCTGATCACTGGTCGTACCGGTAACCCAGAGGCACTTGCGGCAACCGCCCACGCGTTGGGAGAGATGGCGCTTCTGAACGACGACGCCGAGCAGGCGGCGCGCCAGTTCCTCCAGGCATTGGAGCTCCTCCATGACCTGGAGCTTCCGCTCGATCGCGCGGAGACGCAGCTTCGCGCGGGCCTCGCGCTGAGCGCGGTCGGAGAGCGCGAGGCGGCCATCGAGCGGCTGACCGACGCATACCGGACGGCGCGCAAGCTCGGTGCCCGGCCACTGGCCGGCCGCGCTCGCGCCGAGCTCGCGTCCCGCGGGGAGCGGATTGATCAGCGCCACGGCCGCGGCGGGGCCGAGCTCGAGCAAAGCGGACTCTCGCGGCGCGAGCTCGAGGTTCTCCGACTCGTAGCCGTCGGCCACACCAACCGAGAGATCGCGCTCGATCTCTTTCTGAGCCCACGCACGATCGACATGCACGTGCGCAACATCCTGACCAAGCTCGGCTGCCGCTCACGCGCGGACGCGACGCGCAGAGCGGGCGAGCTCGGCCTGCTCGTCTAACGCATTAATACGGCAACCGCGTCGCGAGAAGTACGGCAAGACGACCGATGCTCCGCCGCGGCCCGCCCCCTAGCGTCCTTCCCAGTGCAAAGAGAAAGGGGAAGGAATGCTCTCGACCCGCACAATTCACCGGCTGAAGCCGCTCGCGCTCGTCGTCGCTCTCGCGGCGGTCGTCGCGCCCGGCGCTCGGGCCGGCCACGAAGACCGCGGTATTCACGCCGCGTTGGACCCGGCGTACGCGAGTGCTCCTAGCAGCCGTCCAGACGACCGGGCGGTGCGGGGAGTGCCGCCGGCGCAGCCGGCTGGGCCGGATGCCGTCGACCGATACCTGGCGAACCGTCGGCGGGAAGACGCCCGCGTCGTCCCGGATGCGGTCGACCGGTACCTGGCGAACCACCTGGGGCAACCCCTCCGTCCGGACGATCGCGCCGGGATTCGCGGCAACTTCCAGGCCGCCTCGGCGCAGTCCGCGGCCCGGGTACCCGTCGCCGCCCGGAGCTTCCACTGGGGCGATGCGGGGATCGGGGCAGCGAGTGCCTTTGCGGCGACGCTGCTCGCCATCGGTGTGGCGACGCTCCTCCTGCGCCGAGGCCGTGCCCGGATTGCCAGCCTCT
>JBOHAW010000243.1:0-8025 GCA_050697975.1 Gaiellaceae bacterium | reverse complement strand
GGAGCTCTACTGGACGCAGCTGCGCGACCTGGGGCTCACGATGGCTCCGCTGGAACGCTGACCTCCTCGCCGTTCACGCGCCAGCGGTAGACGGGCTTGACGGTGAGCGAGGCGCCCACGAAGCAGTCACGCTCCGCCTTCGCGAGCAGTGCGCCCGCGTCGTCGGCCGGCGGCGGTGGATCGACCTCCGCGTCGATCGCGCACTCCACCTCGACGAACGCGTAGCGGCCGTCCGCATCCCGCTTTGTCACGGTTCCGGAGGCGGAGGCGCTCGCGACCGCGTCCGCGCCGGCGCGCTGCGCGTGGTAGCGGAGGCTCTGGATCGTGCACCGCGCCAGCGCGGCGAGCAGTAGGTGGTCCGGTGCCCACGTCTCGTCGAGCTGCGCGGCCGTACACCCCTCGGCGGAGAGTCGCAGGCCGCGGTCGACCTCGACCGTGTACTCGAAGCGCTTCGCCTTCTCGGCCACGCTCGAACCGTATCCTCCGGGGCGTGACGCCTCTCGCCGTCCTCGGGCCGACGGGGTACACGGGCCGGCTCGTCTGCGAACGGGCCCGTGAGCTGGGGCTGCCGCTTCGCCTCGTCGGACGGCGCCGTGAGGCTCTCGACCAGCTCGCGCGCGAGGGGGACGAGGTGCGCGTCGCCGACGCGCGGGACCAGGCCGCGCTGACCGCCGCCTTCGAGGGCTCGTTCGCGGTCGCCTCGCTGGCCGGCCCCTTCCTCGACGTGGGCCCAGCTCCCGTCGCCGCAGCGCTCGCGGCCGGCGCGCACTACCTGGACACGAGCGGCGAGCAGCCCTTCGCGCGGCTCGTGTACGAGCGCTTCGGCGACGAGGCCGCGCAGCGGGGCCTGGTCGTCCTCACGTCCTTCGGCTTCGACTACGTTCCGGGCGACCTCGCCGCCCGCCTGGCCGCTGACGGCCTCGAGCCGCTCGACGAGGTGATCGTCGCGTATTCCGTGAAGGACGTCGCCACCTCGGCCGGAACTCGCCGCACGATCGGCCGCGTGACGGCGCAGCAGCAGGTCGCGTACGAGCGGGGCGGACTGGTTCCGTCGCGGTTCGGCGCGACGACGAGGCGCGTGCGCTTCCCCTTCGGCGAGAAGGACGTCGTCGAATGGGGCGGCACGGAACCGCTCACCGTCCCGCGGCACACGGCGGTCGAGAACGTGCGCTCGTACGTGCGCGCGCCGAAGGCGGCCGCGCGGACGGCCGGGCTCGCCCGGCTCGCAGCTCCGCTCCTCCGCCTGAGCGCGGTGCGCGGTGGAGGGCCGTCGGACGAGCGCCGCCGTAAGACTCGCTTCACCGTCGTCGCGGAAGCCCGCGGACGGGCGGGAGCCCGCCGGGCGGTCCTGACGGGGGCCGATCCCTACGCCCTCACCGCGCTGTTGATCGTCCGGGGTGTGGAGACGCTGCGGGCCGGCGAGGCGCGCGCCGCCGGCGCGCTGGCGCCAGCGGAGGCATTCGACGCGAGAGCGCTCGCCGAGCGTCTGGCGCCGCTGCTCGAGATCGCCGCGATCGACGAGCTCTGACGTCCGGGTCCCGGCGTACGCTCACCCCGTGCGACGGCTACGGCCACTCTCGGAGGCCGAATGCTACGCCCGGTGCTACGGGAGCGCCGACGACTCCGTCCGCATCGTGAGGCTCGAGCGGCGGCGCTCGCGCTCGGCCCCGCGTCTCTCGGGTGAGGACGTGCGCCGGCTGTTCGAGGACCGCCTCGACTCCCGCGAGCCCGAAGCGGCCTGACGGCTCTACCATCCCGGCGTGGAGAACGTTCGTGCTCTCGAGCCGCTCTGGCACCTGCGCCAGCGCCGGCACGCCGTGATCGCCTGTCTCGACGACGCGGCCGAGCTCGAGGCCGCCCGGGCCGCGCTCGCCGAGCTCCGGGCCGAGCTCGTCGTCGAGCGCGAGCCGGGTCCGCTGTCCGCCGCTCTCGGACGCCCCTCTGTCACGATCGCGAGCCGCTTCGGCCGCGTCAGCTGGCGGGGAGAGCGGGCGAGCCTCGCCCGCGTGCTCACGGAGCTCGAGACGTTCGAGCTCGCCTGTCCCGAGTGCGGCCCGCAGGCCTGGGGTGACCCCGGCGGCTGTTGAGTCAGCGGTCCCGGACGTCCTCGCACCGGGCCTGACGGCCGTCTTCTGCGGCATCAACCCGGGACGAGCCTCGGCGGCGGCGGCCGCGCACTTCGCGAACCCCCGGAACGACTTCTGGCGGCTGCTCCACGAGGCGGGCTACACGCCGCGCCTCCTGGCGCCGTCCGAGCAGCTCGAGCTGCTCGAGCACGGCTACGGGATCACGAACGCGGCGCTGCGCACGACTCCCGGCTCAGGCGATCTGCGCCGCGGCGACTTCGCCGGTTCCGCCGACCGGCTGCTGCGGCTGGCGAGGGAGCTGCGGCCGCGCGCGATTGCCTTCGTCGGCAAGGAGGCCTACCGGGGCGCGTTCAACGAGCGCCCGGAGCTCGGCCTCCAGGAGCGGCGCCTGGACGGAACCGCGCTCTTCGTCCTGCCGTCGACCTCGCCCGCCAACGCCGCCGTGCCGTACGGCGAGCGGCTCCGCTGGTTCCGCGCTCTGCGCGAGCTGCTCGGGTGAGCGAGCTCGAGGCGCGCCGCTCGTACGAGTGCCGGCTCACGTCCGACCGCGCGCTCGCCACGCTCGACGAGGCGGCGGACTGGGTGTGCGAGCGCGGCCTCGTCACGGGCCCGCCAAGCGGCTCGCTGCCCAGCCTCCACGTCGCCTGCCACGAGGAGCCGTACGCGCCGGACAAGTCCGGCTTCGGCCAGTGGCCGAAGACGAAGTTCTGGTGGGGCGGGGCGCTGGCCGAGCGACCCGACCTCCGCTGGCTGAAGATCCACCGGGGCAAGAGCGTCCTCGTGAGCGACGCCGTCGCGGCGCTCGTCCAGCCGCTCGCGAGCGAGGAGCTCGCTCGCGCCGAGGGAGGAGCGTTCGGCGAGGACGCGCGCCGGCTCGCCCGGCACCTCGTAGAAGCAGGGCCGTCGTTCGTCGACGACCTGAAGGACGAGCTGGGCCTCGGGACGAAGTCGCTGCGCGCGGCGCGCGAGCGGCTCGAGCGCGTCGCCGCCGTCGTCGCGCGCCAGGTCGTCGTCGAGGCGTCGACGGGCGGTCACCGGCACACGACCGAGCTCGCGCGGTGGGATCAGTGCTTCCGGGATCCGGCTCGCGGTCCCTCCGGCGCCGGCGAGCTGCTCGTCGCCGGCGTGCGCGCCGCAGTCCTGGTCCCGGAGCACGAGGCGCTGCGTTGGTTCTCCTGGCCGGTCGCCCGCGACGACGTCGACCGCCTCGTCGAGGCCCGCCGCCTGGTCCGTCTCGACGGTGTCCTCCATACCGGCTAACGTCGTTCGCATGCCCGAGCTCTCGCCCCGCGGCCGCGAGATCGTGCGTACTGCGCGCGACCTGCTCGAGCGTGAGGGCCCGGACGGCCTGACCATGCGCGCCCTCGCGGCCCGGATCGGGATCCGGGCATCGTCGCTCTACAAGCACTTGCCCGGGAAGGGCGCTCTCCAGGGGCATGTGGTCGCGCTCGGGCTGGCGGAGCTCGGCGCGGCGCTCGCGGCCACCTCGACGGCGCGCGACCCGCTTGCCGAGTACCTGCGCGCGTACCGCCGCTTCGCCCGCGCGCGGCCTGCCCTCTACCGGCTGATGACCGAGACCGCCGAGGGGGAGATGCACGACCTCGAGCTGCACGCCGCCGCGCCACTGCTCAGGATCGTGGGCAGCGCCCGGCGGGCGCGGGCCGTCTGGGCGTTCGCGCACGGACTCTGCCAGCTCGAGCTCGCCGGGCGCTTTCCGCCGGAAGCCGATCTCGACGGGGCCTGGGACGCCGGCGCCGAGGCGTTCGCGCGGATCAGCCGGACCAGCGGTTCGTGATCGGCGTGCGCCGGTCGCGGCCGAAGGCCTTCGGGTGCAGCTTCACCCCCGGCGGCGCCTGGCGGCGCTTGTACTCGGCGCGGTCGATCAGCGCCAGCGCGCGCGCGACGATCTCGCGGTCGAAGCCGTCCGCGTGCAGCTCCTCCCGCGAGCGGTCGAGCTCCACGTAGGCCTTCAGCACCTCGTCGAGCGCGGGGTACGGCGGGAGCGAGTCCTCGTCGAGCTGCTCGTCGCGCAGCTCGGCGCTCGGGGCTCGGTCGATGATCGACTGCGGGATCAGCTCGCGGCCCGCGCGCGCGTTCAGGTGCTCCGACAGCCGGAAGACGTCCGTCTTGTACACGTCCTTGAGGAGCGCGAATCCGCCGGCCATGTCCCCGTAGAGCGTGGCGTAGCCGACGGAGAGCTCCGACTTGTTGCCGGTCGTGACCACGAGCCAGCCGAACTTGTTCGAGAGCGCCATCAGGAGGACGCCGCGGATGCGCGCCTGGAGGTTCTCCTCGGCGAGGTCCGGCTCCCGGCCGGCGAAGACCTCCGCGAGCGCGCCGTCGAAGCCCTCGACGATCGGCATGATCGGGAGCTCGAGGAACGGTGCGCCGAGACTCTCCGCGAGGAGGCGCGCGTCCGAGCGAGTGTCCTCCGAGCTGTAGCGCGACGGCATCGAGACGCAGTGCACGCGCTCCGGCCCGAGCACCTCGGCCGCGAGCGCGGCCGTCAGCGCCGAATCGATGCCGCCCGAGACGCCGATGACGACGTCCCGGAAGCCGTTCTTGCTCACGTAGTCGGCGAGGCCGAGCTCGAGCGCGCGCCGCATCTGCTCGAGGTCGTCGAGCAGCGGTGCGAGGACTGCCTCGACGCGCCGGCCGTCCACCGCGCGCGCCCGGGAGCCGAGCCGCACGAGCGGCACCGGCGCGACACCGAGGCGCTCGCGCGCGAGCGCGCGCCGCCGCACGTCTCGCAGCCGCCGTCCGATCACGACCGAGGGGTCGAGGTCGACCACGAGCAGCGCCTCCTCGAAGCCCGGGGCGCGCGCCAGCACGGAACCCTCGTCGTCGATCACGACCGAGTGTCCGTCGAAGATCAGCTCGTCCTGGCCGCCGACGGCGTTCACGAAGGCGATGAAGCACGAGTTGTCGCGCGCGCGCTGGATCAGCATCCCCTCACGCTCGCGGTCCTTGCCGACGTGGAAGGGCGAGGCCGAGATGTTCGTGACGAGCTCGGCCCCGGCGAGCGCGAGGTCGGTCGCGGGCGGGCCGGGTTGCCAGATGTCCTCGCAGACGGTGGGGCCGATCAGGCTGCCGCCGAGCTCGAGCAGGACGAGATCCTTCCCCGGGGCGAAGTAGCGGTCCTCGTCGAAGACGCCGTAGTTGGGCAGGAAGCGCTTGCGGTACACGGCCTTGACCTCGCCCTCGGCGCAGACGGCACAGGCGTTGTAGAGGTCGCGGTCGAAGTGCGGCGTGCCGACGAGCGCGACGGCGTCGCGCACCTCGCGCGCGATCAGCTCGAGGCTCGCCTCGGCCGCGCGGATGAAGCCCGGCCGGAGGAGCAGGTCCTCCGGCGGATAGCCGGTCACAACCAGCTCGGGGAAGAGGACGAGATCCGCGCCGGCGCCGCGCGCCTCGTCGAGGCGGGCGAGGATCCGCTCACGGTTGCCGGAGAGGTCGCCGACGACCGAGTTCATCTGCACGAGCGCGAGTCTCACGGTTTCTGCCTCACGGTCGAAAACTAGCACGACGCCGCCTGCGGCGCAGCGCGAGAGCCGCCGCCAGCGCACCCGCTCCGGCGCCACCGAACGTGCGCAGGCTCGGCCGGCGCCGCCGGTAGAGCGTGGCGTAGCCGACCGGGCTCGCGACCTCGAGCCGCTCGACGGCCCCGCCCGCGCCGCGGACGAAGAGGAGGCCCACGCTGAAGCCCGAGCCGCCGGCCGAGAAGAGGAGCGGGTCCTCGGCGTCGACCGGGTACAGGCGCGCGCCCCTCCGTAGCAACGGCAGCGTCGACAGCGCGCGCAGCGTCAGGCCGCCGTCCTTGACGAGCACCTCGGCCTCGCCGAGCCCGAGCCCGACGAGGCGCGCGTTCGTGTTCAGACCCGACCCGGGCCGGTAGACGCCCGTAAGCTCCGACCAGAGCCAGGGGCTCTCCGCGATACCCGGTCGCGGCAGCGAGTGGTCGCGCTCGTCCTCGCCCAGGAGCCGCAGGAGCAGGCGCCCGGCCAGCTGGTGCGTGGCGATCAGCGTCACCGTGTTCGTGAACGCGAGCACGCCGAGTCCGACGTCGGGCGCGATCAGCATCGAGGACACGAACCCGGGCCACCCGCCGTCGTGGCCGGCGACGCGGTGGCGACCGAAACGCTCGAGCATGAAGCTCAGCCCCACCGAGGCCAGGCGCGGGTCGGGCTCGTACTGCGGCGTCAGCATCAGCACGAGCGTCTCCGCGGAAACCGCTCGTCCGTGCTCGTTGGCGCCGCCGCCCGTCAGCGCGGCGACGTAGAGGGCCATCTCGCGCACGGTCGAGAACACCGACCCGGCCGGCGCGACGGCGATCTCGCGGTCCTTGACGGGCTTCAGGCCCTTCCCCTTCATCTGGTAGCCGACGGCCAGGCCGCCGCGCACGCCCTCCGTCCGGAGAAAGTCGGTGCCGGACATCCCGAGCGGCTCGAACAGGCGCTCGCGCATGTGGTCCGCGAACGGCCGGCCGCTCACGTCGGCCACGAGCTGGCCGAGCGTGGCGAAGCCGTGGTTCGCGTACGCCCACTTGACGCCGGGAGGCAGCTCCGCCCGCAGCACGGGGGCGTAGTACTCGGCGAGGCCGGGCTGAGGCTGCCCCTCCTTGACCCCCAGGCCGATCGTCGGCCGCAGCAGGTCGCTCCAGCGCCGCAGCTCGCCGAGGCCGCTCGTGTGCGTGAGCAGGTGGCGGACGGTGACGGCGGGCGTGGACGGGTCGCGATGCCGGACGGCGTAGCCCCGCAGGCGCTCGTTGACCGGGTCGTCGAGCCCGATCCGGCCTTCCTCGACGAGCTGCATCACCGCGAGCGCCGTCATCGTCTTCGAGATCGAGCCGATCCTGAAGACCGTGTCGGCGTCGACGGGCTTCCGCGCCGCGACGTCGGCGAGCCCGAGGCTCACCGTCTCGGCGAGCTCCCCGTCCCGGACGACGCCGACGGCGAGCCCCGCGAGAGCGTGCTCGTTGAACGTCTCGAGGGCGAGCTCGCGGGTGTCCGTCAACGGCGGAGCCGGATCGCGTTCAGATCCTGCTCGACGATCTCGTCCGCGCGCGCGATCACGTCTTCGACGTCGTCGTGCTCGGCGTGGAGGTAGCGGCCGGCGAGGCGGTCGAGGCGGCCGGACGCGAGCGCGCGGACGAGTCGCGGTGCGAGCTCGGGCGGAGTCCAGGGCGCGTCGTCCGGGAAGCTCGAGGTCATGGCGGTGCGCACGAGGCCGGGACTGAACGTGAACACGGCGATCCCGTGGGCGGCGACCTGGGCCGCGAGCAGCTCGCCGAAGCGGCCGAGCGCCGCCTTGCTCGCGCCGTAGCTCGTGCTTCCGCCGCCCATGGGGAGGTACGAGGCGCCGCTGCCGGTGTTCACGATCCGCCCGCTCCCGCGCTCGACCATGCCCGGCAGCACCGCCCGGGAGCAGAGGAAGGGGCCCAGTACGTTGGTCTCGAACACGCGCCACCAGCGGGCCGGATCCTCCTCCCAGAGTGGCTTCGAGGAGTCACCGATGCCGGCGTTGTTGACCAGCAGGTCGATCGGCCCCAGCTCTCGCTCCGTGTCCGCCACCATCCGCTCCACCTGCTCCCGGTCGCTGACGTCGACCGTCAGCGCCAGGCCTCCGATCTCGCGGGCGGTCTCGGCCACCTGCTCCTCGCTCCTCGCGGCGACTGCCACGCGCATGCCCGCGCCGGCCAGCTCGAGCGCGATCCCACGCCCGATCCCGCGGCCACCGCCCGTGACAAGCGCGACTTGTCCGTTGAGGTCCGCGGCGACCGCCATCGCGCGGCAGGATACGGGAGGTGGCAGAGCACGTCGTGATCGACCAGCGCTTCGGCGGGCCGCCCGGCTCGGCGAACGGGGGCTACACGTGCGGCCTGGTCGCTGGCCTGCTCGGCGCGCCGGCCGAGGTGACGCTGCGCCGCCCGCCGCCGCTC
>JBOHAW010000242.1:0-6249 GCA_050697975.1 Gaiellaceae bacterium | reverse complement strand
CCCGCTCGTACGTCGAGTAGAGGACCGAGCCGGTCCAGAAGAGGACGTTGCCGAGCAGCGTCTCGAGCAGGCGCACGACGACGATGTAGCCGAGCTTCGCGCCGGTGCCGAACCACACCGGGCCGGGTAGCACCTCGATCACCGGCGCCCACATCAGCGCGCCGCATGCGAGGAAGAGGACGTGCTCGAGGGCGTGGACGGCGCCCGAGCTGAGTGCCGCCTCGTACAGAGCCGGGAAGTGCCAGGCGTACAGGTTGACCGCCCACAGGGGCAGGGCGACGAGCGGGTGAGCGAGCACACGCAGGCGCCCGAAGAGGGGGACGGCCAGCACGGGCCTGAGGATCGGACCGGTCAGGCCGGCGACGAGCGCCAGCGCGGCCAGATCGCCGAGCAGCACGTGTTGGAGCATGTGCGCGCTGAACAGCCGTTCCTCACCGAGTGAGTGCAGCGGCGAGGCGAGCGCGACCACGGCGAGCAGGAGCCCCAGGCCGAAGCTGAAGCGCCGCCAGCCGGCCACCGGGGCACCCCGCCGGCGCAGGGTCCGCGCACGCCGCGCGTAGAAGCCGCCGACGAGGACGAGCGGCGCCAGCTGAAGCGGGTCGAACGACCAGTCCACCGCGGCCAGTCTAGGCTCGCGGGCAGCCCGGGAATCGAGGTTCGCTAGCCTCCTGCCGCGGTGCAGGTGTTCCACTACCACCTCGTCACGAGCAGTGTGCGCCAGGTCGAGGCTCGCTACGTCGGCAAGCTCGGCTTCGACCTCGTCGCCCGGTACGGGCGCATCGGCGACGAGGCGGCCTCCTTCGAGTCGGGGATGCCGTGGGACGAGCTCGACCGGATGGGCTTCAAGCTCCGCCTGAGCGAGCTCGAGCGCGGGGCCGTCAACGTCGTCGTCCAGCCCGGACAGTGGGAGGTGCCGCGCGTCGACCACGTCGGGCTCGCCCTCGACGACGACGAGTTCGCCGACGCGATCGTCCGCGCCTCCGAGCGCGAGCTGCGCGTCCAGGAGCACGGCGGGCGCCGGACCTTCGTGGCCACGGGCGCCGGCTACCGGCTCGAGCTGCACCCGCCGCGCGAGTGGATCGACGAGCTGCTCGCCGCCGCCGGCGTCCTCCGGCTCTCGGAGCTCCAGCTGCGGACGGACGAGCCGCGCGCGAAGGCGCTCGCGCTCGCGGAGCTGCTCGGGCTCGACGCGAGCAGCGGCGAGGTCGAGATCGGCGACACGATCGTCCGCTTCCGGCCCGGGGGGCCGCAGGGACGACCCGAGCTCCAGGCCGAGCTGTTCACATGACCGTCGGACCGCAGGCGTAGACTCGTTCCGTGAGTCGTGAGGGGGCGACCTACGAGGCGGCCGGCGTCTCGCTCGCGACCGCGAGCGCTGTCGTGGAGCGCCTGCGGGCGGCCGTGGAGTCGGCCCGCACGCCCGGCGTCGAGGGCGAATTCGGCGGCTTCGCCGGGCTGTACGCCCTGGACGAGCGGCGCCTGCTCGCTGCCTCGACGGACAGCGTCGGCTCCAAGCTCGTGCTCGCCCGCCGGGCGGGGCGTCTGCGGTGGACGGGCGCGGATCTCGCCGCCCACTGCATCAACGACGTGCTCACGACCGGCGCCGAGCCGCTCTTCCTGCTCGACTACGTCGCCGCGAGCCGGCTCGAGCTCGAACAGGTCGCCGAGCTCGTGGAGGGTGCCGCCGAGGTCTGCCGCGCCGCCGGCTGCGCGCTCCTCGGCGGCGAGACGGCCGAGCTTCCCGGCATCTATCGCGACGGGGAGATCGACTTCGCCGGCACCTGCGTCGGCCTCGTCGAGCGCGAGCGCTTGATCGACGGCTCGCGCTGCCGCGCCGGCGACGCCGTGCTCGGCCTCCCCTCCTCCGGCCTGCACGCGAACGGGTTCTCGCTCGTGCGGCGGCTTGTCGGCGACGGGGATTTCGACGCCGACCTCCTGCTGCCGCCGACCCGCCTCTACCTCGACGACCTGCGCGCGCTGCGCGAGCGCACCGACGTGCGGGCGCTCGCACACGTCACCGGCGGGGGAATCGCCGGCAACCTCGTGCGCGCGCTGCCGGCCGGACTGGGGGCCCGTATCGATCCCGGCGCCTGGGAGCGGCCGGCCGTCTACCAATGGCTCGACGAGCAGGGGGTCGAGGAGGACGAGCAGCGCCGTGTCTTCAACGTCGGCATCGGCATGTGCGCGGTCGTCCCGCCCGAGGACGCCGGCGCCGGCCTCGCCGTCGGCCGCCTCGAAACGGGCGTCGAGGGGGTCGTGTGGGCGTGATCGGGGTGCTCGTCTCGGGGGAGGGCACGAACCTGCAGGCGCTCGTCGACGACGGCCTGCCCATCTCTGCCGTCGCCTCGAACAAGGCCGGCGTGCAGGCGCTTCGGCGAGCCAAGGCCGCCGGCATCCCGACCGCCGTGTTCCTGCTGGAAGACTATCCCGACCGCGAGGCGCGCGACGCGCAGATGGCGGGGTGGCTCGACCGCCACGGCGTCGAGCTCGTCGTGTGCGCGGGCTACATGCACCTGCTGCGGCCGGCGTTCCTGGAGCGGTTCCACGGCCGCGTCCTGAACACGCATTCGGCGCTCCTGCCGGCGTTTCCGGGCCCCCGGCCGGTCGAGGACGCGCTCGCACACGGCGTCAAGGTGACCGGAGCGACCGTTCACCTCGTGGACGAGGGCATCGACAGCGGCCCGATCGTGTTGCAGGAGGCCGTGCAGGTGGAGGATGATGACGACGTCGAGACCCTGCGGCGCCGGATCCAGGAGGTGGAGCACCGATTGCTTCCACAGGCGACGCGGCTGCTGCTGGCAGCGAGAGTCGAAGTCTAGTGCCCCATCCAGCAATACCTGCCGGCTCCTGGCCCGCGATCACGCGGCGCCAGAGTCCACCCTCGCCCTTGCCAAGGCTTCGAGCCTTGGCCGCGGGCGAGTGCGGCCTCTGGCTTGGTGCTCACGACCCAGAAGCTCGACAGCATTACTGGAAGGGGCACTAATGATCGAGCGCGCGCTCCTGTCCGCCTACGACAAGGACGGCCTGGAGGAGTTCGCCCGCGGACTCGCCGAGCTGGGCGTCGAGCTCGTCGCGAGCGGCGGGACGGCCGCCTACCTCGAGGAGCTCGGCCTCGAGGCGACGCACGTGGAGGAGCTGACGGAGGTGCCCGAGCTGCTCGGCGGCCGCGTCAAGACGCTGCACCCCCGCATCCACGCCGCCATCCTCGCCCGGCGCGACCGGGACGACGACCTGGCCGCGCTCGACGAGCACGACATCCGCCCCTTCGACCTCGTCTGCGTCAACCTCTATCCCTTCGAGCGCGTCGCCTCCCGGCACGGCGTCCGCGAGGAGGAGGCCGTCGAGATGATCGACGTCGGCGGCCCGTCGATGCTGAGGGGGGCGGCGAAGAACTTCGCCCACTGCGTTCCGGTCTGTCGACCGGAACGCTATGGGGAGATACTGGAAGAGCTTCAGGTAAACCGCGAGATCTCGCTCGAGACCCGCCGCCGGCTCGCCGCCGAGGCGTTCGCGACCACCGCGACGTACGAGGCCGCGATCGCATCCTGGTTCGCCGACCGCGAGACGTTTCCGGAGACGATCGTGACCTCCTTCACCAAGGTGCGTGACCTCCCCTACGGCGAGAACCCCCATCAGCGCGCGGCCCTGTACGCGGAGGCGGGCGCGCGGCGGCACCTGCTCTCCTGGACGGAGCAGCTCCACGGCAAGGAGCTCACCTTCAACAACCTCAACGACCTCTCCTGCGCCTGCCTGCTCCTGCGCGAGTTCACGCTTCCGGCCTGCGTGATCGTCAAGCACGCCAATCCGTGCGGGGTCGCCGTCGCGGGCACGATCGACGAGGCGTACCGGCTCGCCGTCGCGGCCGACCCACTGTCGGCCTACGGCGGCGTCGTGGCCCTCAACCGGCCGGTCGGAGCCGAGCTCGGGGCGCGACTCGCCGAGCGGTTCGTCGAGGTGCTGCGCGCGCCGGACTACGCCGAGGACGCTCTCGCGCTCCTGCGCGAGAAGCCCTCGACCCGAATCCTCGCCGACCGCGAGCGGCGCGCCTTCGACCGTGGCGAGCGCGATCTCAAGCGCGTGCTCGGCGGCATGCTGGTGCAGGACCGCGACTGGGAGATCGAGGATCGCGAGGGGATGGAGGTCGTCTGCGGCGCCCCCTCGGAGGCCGCCTGGGGCGATCTGCTCTTCGCCTGGCGCGTCTGCAAGCACGTCGGGTCGAACGCGATCGTCCTCGCCCACGATCTCCAGACCGTCGGCATCGGTGCCGGCCAGATGAGCCGGGTGGATGCCGTCCGGATCGCGGTCGAGAAGGCGCGCGAGCACGAGCACCCGCTGACCGGCGCCGCCCTCGCGTCGGACGCCTTCTTCCCCTTCCCGGACGGCCCGCGCCTCGCGCTCGAGGCCGGCGTGACAGGCCTGATCCAGCCGGGCGGCTCGAAGCGGGACGCGGACGTGATCGCGGCGGTGGAGACGGCCGGTGCGGCGATGGTCTTCACGCACCGGCGCCACTTCCGGCACTGAATCTCGACGACTTCCCTACTGCAGCGGACGCTTCGGCGGAGGCCCTTCGCGCGTCGCCTCGGCCGCGTGGCGGCGGCTCACGAGACGCTTGACGTCGTCGAGGAAACGCTCGCAATCGGAGCGCAGCTCGTCCGAGACGAAATGCCCAGGCGCTACGGGCGGTAGACCCTGCAAATCCTCTGTTTTTGCTGGTTTGAGACCAGCCACTCGCGGCCCACCCGTCTGTGGAAACTGTGGATAACTCAAGAGTACGACTCCGCCGGCGAAAACGCGGGGGAGCCTTCCGCCTGGCGCGAGTCTACGCGCTCGCGACCTGCCTGCGATCCCCCGATCGAGTGATGCCCGGGCGGGGTTTTCGCAAAGAGCGGGTGAAGTAGGCTTCGCGCGATGCCGCGCGAGTACCCGACCGTCCTCGACCTCGTCGGCGGCACTCCGATCGTCCGCCTGGACAAGGTCAGCAAGGGCGTCCAACCGCACATGCTGGCGAAGCTCGAGTACCTGAACCCGGGCGGGTCGGTCAAGGACCGAATCGGCCTTGCGCTGATCGAGACGGCCGAGCGCGACGGCAGGCTCAGGCCGGGCGGCACGATCGTCGAGCCCACGTCGGGCAACACCGGCGTCGGCCTCGCGATCGGGGCGGCGCTGAAGGGCTACCGCTGCATCTTCGTCATGCCCGACAAGATGAGCCAGGAGAAGATCTCGATGCTGCGCGCGTACGGGGCCGAGGTCGTGATCTGCCCGACCGCAGTCGAGCACGACTCGCCCGAGAGCTACTACTCGGTCTCCGACCGGCTGGCGGAGGATATCCCGGGCGGCTTCAAGCCCGACCAGTACTCGAACATGGCGAATCCGCAGGCGCACTACGAGCGCACCGCGCCCGAGCTCTGGGAGCAGACGGACGGCGAGCTCGACGCGATCGTGATCTCCGTCGGCACCGGCGGCACGATCTCCGGCCTCGGCCGCTGGTGGAAGGAGCGCAAGCCGGACGTGCTGATCGTGGGAGCCGATCCCGAGGGCTCCGTGTACACCGCCGAGGACGAGCGCGGCGTGCACCCGTACCTCGTCGAGGGGATCGGCAAGGACACGTGGCCGAAGACAATGGATCCGACGGTGGTGGACGAGTGGGTGCGCGTCTCCGACCGCGACTCCTTCCTGGCCGCGCGGCGGCTCGCGCGCGAGGAGGGCCTGCTCGTGGGAGGGTCAGGCGGAACCACCATGTGGGCGGCGCTCGAGGTGGCCAAGCGCTTCGGCCCCGAGGCGACGGTCCTCTCGATGCTGCCGGACAGCGGCCGCTCGTACCTGACGAAGTTCTACGACGACAACTGGATGCTCGAGTACGGCTTCCTCGAGCGCCGGGCGCCGGTTCCGACGGTCGCGGAGGTGCTGCGCGCGAAGCGCGCCGAGGAGCCCGGTGTGCCCGAGCTCGTCACGATCGAGTCGCACCAGAAGGTGGGCCACGCGATCGACCTCATGCAGCGCTTCTCGATCTCGCAGCTCCCGGTCGTCCGCCACGAGCCGGCCGAGACGCTCGCCGACATCGTCGGATCGCTCCAGGAGCGAGGCCTGCTGGACCGCATCTTCCGGAACCCCGACGCGCTCAACGACGAGGTCGCGGCCGCCATGCAGCCGCCGCTCGCCGCCGTCGAGTCCGACGAGACCGTCGACACCGTCTTCGCCGCCATGACGAACGGAAGCCCGGCCGTCGTCGTCGCGAGCCGGGGGCGCCCC
>JBOHAW010000241.1:0-4227 GCA_050697975.1 Gaiellaceae bacterium | reverse complement strand
TTCCTGATGGCGCCGATCCACCATCACTTCGAGATGAAGGGGTGGTCGGAGACGAAGATCATGGTGCGCTTCTGGATCGCGACAGGGATCCTGGGCGCGGCCGGCTTTGCCCTCTACTTCCAGTACTTCTTCGACTTCTTCGCGGCTCGCCGCTAGCGGCCGTGGCCGATCTGCCCGCCAGCGTGCTCGTGCTCGGGCTCGCTCGCTCCGGCCGCGCGGCCGCGCTCGCACTCGCGCGCCGCGGCGTGCACGTGGTCGGGGTCGACCGCGCGCCGGACGTCGACGCGGGCAGGCTTGCGCACGAGGGTGTCGAAATCCGGCTCGGGACGGAGGAGGAGTCGGTGCTGGACACGGTCGAACTAGTCGTCAAGAGCCCGGGCGTGCCGGCCGAGACGCCGCTCGTCGCCGCTGCGCGGCGCCGCGCCCTGCCCGTCTGGAGCGAGGTCGAGCTCGGCTGGCGCCTCCTGCGCCCGCGCCCGTTCGTCGGCGTCACGGGCACGAAGGGGAAGACGACCACGACGGAGCTGCTCGGTGCGATCTTCCGCGAGGCGGGTCGCGAGGTCGCGGTCGGAGGAAACGTCGGCACGCCGCTGACTGCGCTCGACCCACCGCAGGATGCGTGGATCGTCTGCGAGCTGTCGTCGTTCCAGCTCGAGGACGTGCACGAGCTCGAGCTCGAGGTCGCCGTCCTGCTGAACCTCGAATCGGATCACCTGGACCGGCACGGCACCTTCGAGCGCTACCGCGCCGCGAAGCTGCGCATCTTCGAGCGAGCGCGGTGGAAGATCGTCCCGCGCGGGCTCGGGCTCGAGGGGATCGAGTTCGCGGCCGGCGACGAGCTGCCTGCCGAGCCCCGGATCCCCGGGGCGCACAACCGCGCCAACGCTGCCGCTGCGACCGCAGCGGCTCGAGCAGCGGGAATTCCCGATCTCCACATCGGGAACGCGCTGCGCGCTTTCCCCGGCGTTCCGCACCGACTCGAGCTCGTGCGCGAGCGGGAGGGCGTGCGCTGGGTGAACGACTCGATCGCGACGAACACGTTCGCCGTGGCACACGGGATCGCCGCCTACGACGCGCCGGTCCGTCTCGTCCTGGGCGGATCGCCCAAGGGGGAGGACTTCTCGGCGTTTGCGCGCGACCTCGCGGAGAACGTGCGGTCGGTGTACCTGGTCGGGAAGGCCGCCGACGAGCTCGCGGCCGCGCTCGACGCCGCGGGCCATCCGTACGAGCTGGTGGGCACGATCCCGGGCGCGGTCGCCGCCGCCGCCCGCGACGCGGAGCCCGGCGACGTCGTTCTGCTCTCGCCCGCCTGCGCGAGCTACGACCAGTACCGCAACTTCGAGGAGCGGGGCGACCATTTCCGCCGACTCGTGGCAGAGCTGCCATGAAGCGGATCGAGGCGCAGCTCCTCGTCCTCGTCACGCTCGGTCTCGTCGCCTTCGGCCTGGTGATGGTCTACAGCGCCACCTCGGCGGCGGCGGCGATCGGCGACGGCGACCCCGGCTACTACCTGAAGCGGCAGGGGATCTACGCGCTGCTCGGACTCGTCCTGCTGATGGCGGCGGCGCGGCTCGACTTCCGCGTGCTCCGCAACCTCGCGCCCGTCCTCGTCCTCACCAGCCTCGGGCTCTGCCTCGCGGTGCTCGTGCTGGCGGAACCCGTCAACGGCGCGCGGCGCTGGCTCGCGATCGGCCCGGCCACCTTCCAGCCGTCCGAGCTCGCAAAGCTGGCGCTCGCAGTCTGGGTCGCCGCCCATCTCTCGCGGCGGCCGCCGCCGGAGTCGCTTCGGGAGCTCGGGCGTCCGCTCGGGCTCCTGACCGGCATCTTCTGCGCGTTGATCCTCGCCGGGCCTGACCTCGGCACCGCGATCACGCTGCTCGTGATGGTCGGCTCCGTCCTGCTGGTGGCCGGCGTCCCGCTGGGCACGCTCGCGCGCGCGAGCGGGGTCGTGGCGGTGCTCGGCGCGGCCGCGATCTGGCTCGAGCCCTACCGGCGAGCGCGCTTCCTCAGCTTCCTCGACCCCTGGAGCGACGCGCAGGGCGCGGGCTTCCAGACCGTGCAGGCGATGATCGGGCTCGGCTCCGGAGGCATCTTCGGCGAGGGGCTCGGACAGGGCGTGCAGAAGATCTTCTACCTGCCGGAGGCGCACACGGACATGATCCTCGCGATCGTCGGCGAGGAGCTCGGCCTCGTCGGCACCGCGGCCGTGATCTGCGCGTACGCAGCGTTCGCCTACGCGGGGCTGCGGATCGCGCTCGCCTGCAGGGATCCGTTCGGGAAGCGGCTCGCAGCCGGTCTCGTCGCCCTCGTGTGCGGGCAGGCGGCGATCAACCTCGCCGCCGTGCTGAGCATCGCGCCGCTCACCGGGATCCCGCTGCCCTTCGTGTCGTACGGAGGCTCGAACCTCGTCGTTCAGCTCGCGTCGGTCGGCATCCTCCTTAACATCGCGGCCAATGGTGCGAGGCAGAGACGAGCTGCGGTGCCTGATCGCGGCCGGCGGGACAGCCGGACACGTGCTGCCGGCGCTGGCCGTGGCGGAGGCGCTCGCGACGCGCGGCGTGCACGTGACGTTCGCCGGGTCGCCGGATCGCGTCGAGGCGCAGCTCGTTCCTGAGGCGGGCTACGAGCTCGACACGTTCCGGATCTCCGGTCTGCCGAGACAGCCGAGCGTGACGCTCGCGCGCGCGCTCCTCCTCGCCGGACGGGCGCCGCGTGCCTGCGCGCGGATCCTCGCGGCGCGGCGGCCGCACGTCGTGCTCGGAGGAGGCGGCTACGTGGCGGGGCCGATGGTGTACGCGGCCTGGCGGCGGGGGATCCCGGCCGCGCTGTCGGAGGCCGATGCCCGCCTGGGGCTCGCGAACAGAATCGCGCTGCGCTTCGCTCGGCGCGTCTTCCTCGCCTACGAGATCGCCGGCCGCCGCGGCGCGAAGTTCCGCGTCACCGGCCGGCCCATTCCCGCGGGCTCGAGACCGGTGTCGCGCGAGGAGGCGCGCGGGCGCTTCGACCTGCCTTCCCAGGGCCCGGTGCTGGGCGTGTTCGGCGCGCGTGCCGGCGCGCGCAGCCTCAACGAGCTCGCGGTCGAGAGCTTCGGCGCCGCGGGTCCGGCCGTCCTGCACCTGTCGGGCGAGCGCGACTACGAAGCGCTCCGGCCGCGGGTGCGCCGCGACGACTACCGCCTCCTGCCCGTGACGGAAGACTTCGGCGCGGCGCTGTCGGCGGCCGATCTCGCGCTCTCCCGCGCCGGCGGCACCGTCTGGGAGCTCGCCGCCGCCGGGCTGCCGGCCATCCTCGTCCCGTATCCGTTCGCGACCGGCGATCACCAGACCCTGAACGCGCGCCACTTCGAGCGCGGGGGCGGGGCGATCGTCGTCCCCGAGACCGACCTCGGCAACGTGCCGTCCCTCGTGCGCTCGCTGCTCGGTGACGAGCGACGGCTGGGGGAGATGAGCGCGGCGATGCGCAGCCTGGCGCGCCCGGATGCCGCCGACGAGATCGCGGAGGAGCTGATCGCGCTTGCGTCCGTTTGAGGGGCGCCGGATCTGGTTCGTGGGCATCGGCGGGGCGGGGCTCTCGGGCTATGCCCAGCTCGCGCGCGCCTGGGGCGCGGAGGTCGGCGGCTGGGATCGCGTCGAGACGCCGTACCTGCGCGCGCTCGCAGGCGTCGAGGTCCGGATCTCGCCGGAGCCCGACGTGCCGGACGACTGGGAGGCCGTCGTCTCGACGGCCTACGCCGGACGCGCGCCCGGCAGATCCCGGGCCGACTTTCTCGCCGAGCTCGTCTCCCTGCAGGGCTCGATCGTGGTCGCGGGCGCTCACGGCAAGACGACGACGGCCGCGATGATCGCGCTCGTGCTCCAGGAGCTCGGCCGCCGTCCGGCCTTCCTGATCGGCGCCGACGTCCCGCAGCTCGGCGGCAACGCCGGCACCGGGACCGGATGGCTCGTGGTCGAGGGCGACGAGTCGGACCGGACGATCGAGCTGCTGCGACCGAAGATCGCCGTCGTCACGAACGTCGAGCTGGATCACCACAGCGAGTTCGCCTCGCTCGCCGAGGTCGAGGATCTCTTCAGCGGCTGGCTCGAGCACGTGCCCGAGGCCGTCCTCGGCCCGTTCGCTCCCGTCGACTTCGAGCTCGCGGTTCCCGGCGAGCACAACCGCCGGAACGCGGCGGCGGCGCTCGCCGCGCTCGCCGCAGCCGGCATCGCGGGCGGCGACGCGATCCCGGTG
>JBOHAW010000240.1:0-1784 GCA_050697975.1 Gaiellaceae bacterium | reverse complement strand
CCGACGCGCGACACCGAGGTGCCGACGTTGATCGCCGGCCGGATCCCCGAGTAGAAGAGGTCGGACTCGAGGAAGATCTGCCCGTCGGTGATCGAGATCACGTTCGTCGGGATGTAGCCGGCGATGTCGCCGGCCTGCGTCTCGACGATCGGCAGTGCCGTCAGCGAGCCGCCGCCCAGATCGTCATTCAGCTTGCAGGCCCGCTCGAGCAGCCGGGAGTGGAGGTAGAAGACGTCGCCGGGATAGGCCTCGCGGCCCGGCGGCCGGCGGAGCAGCAACGAGAGCTGCCGGTACGCGTCCGCGTGCTTGGAGAGGTCGTCGTAGATGCAGAGCGCGTGCTTGCCGTCGTAGAGGAAGTACTCGCCCATGGCGCAGCCGGCGAAAGGCGCCATCCACTTGATCGGCGCGGCCTCGGAGGCCTGGGCGCTGACGATGATCGTGTAGTCCATCGCGCCCTCGTCCTTCAGCCGCTCGTACACCTGGGCGACGGTCGATCCCTTCTGGCCGATCGCGACGTAGATGCAGATCATGTCGCTGCCCTTCTGGTTCAGGATCGTGTCGATGCAGAGGGCGGTCTTGCCCGTGCCACGGTCGCCGATGATGAGCTCGCGCTGGCCGCGACCGACGTTCGTCATCGAGTCGATCGCCTTGATGCCGGTCTGCAGCGGCTCCTTCACCGGCTGGCGCTCGACGACGCCGGGCGCCTTGAACTCGAGCGGCCGGCGCTCGTCGGTCTGGATCGGTCCGGCACCGTCGAGCGGCTGGCCCAGCGGATCGACGACGCGCCCGAGCAGCGCCTCGCCGACCGGAACGCTCGCCACCTGCCCGGTGCGGCGCACCGGCTCCCCCTCCGTGACCTCCTCCCAGTTCCCGAAGAGCGCCGCGCCGACGTTGTCCTCCTCGAGGTTGAAGGCGATGCCGACGACCCCGTGCTCGAACTCGAGCATCTCCAGGGCGACGGCGTTCTCGAGGCCGTGCACGCGGGCGATGCCGTCGCCAACCTGCAGGACGGCTCCCACCTCCGACAGGTCCGTCTCGACGTCGTACTGCTCGATCCGCTGCTTGAGGATCGAGGTGATCTCTTCGGGGCGTAGCTTCACGTGGGCTCCTTGTCGGCTACCTGGCTCGGGGTGGCCGCATCCGCCTCGCTCGGACGCGCGGCGCCGACACAATACCGGGCCGCGAACGGGGGGCTTGGCGGTCACCAAACCTAGACTTTCGGCGGTGAAACTCGCCTTGTGGCGCGAGGCGGCAGGCGCTACGTTCGGGGGGCAGCAGCGGCCTGTTGTCGTCACCTAACCAGAGGGAACCGCCTATGCTTGTTTCACGCCGACCGCGCGTGCGCGGCCGTCTACGTGGTTTTCTCGTCACGACCTGCGCGGTCGCGGCGCTCGGACTCGCCCATTCCGCCTCGGCACTCGCCGAGTCGTGCGTCTACGACGCCGGCGCAAAGTCCGTCACGGCCACGATCACCCCGGGTTCCCAGGCGACGCTCAAGGTCGACGGCAGCGCAATCTGGTTCGGGTTCAGTCCCGCGGCGTGCGGCGGCGCGACGACGGCGAACACCGATTCGATCAGCATCTCCGGCTCGGCCGGCACGAACGAGCGGCTCGTGCTCGATCAGGCGACGGGTGTGTTCGGCCCTGGGGCGACGGCCGAGTTCAACATCCCGGAGATCGAGATCTCGACGAGCCTCGGCGACGCGACCGACACGATGGTCGTCTACGGGACGGCGGGCGACGACACGATCGCGCCCGGCCAGCTCGGGATCGCGCTGAACAGCG
>JBOHAW010000239.1:0-4321 GCA_050697975.1 Gaiellaceae bacterium | reverse complement strand
TCGGGGTCAGACCCCGGACGTGGCCGGCACGGTCACTCGCCGGCCGGCGACCAGCGCTCCCAGCGCACGATCTCGTCGAGCTCCTTGCGCCCCCGCGTCGCCCTGCTCGTCGCCTTGCTCCAGGCGGCGTCGTCTGCCGGGAGGCCGAGCGTCACGACCGCTACGAAGTGGAAGTCCTCCGGGAGGCCGAGCAGCCGCTTCAACGGATCCAACTGCTCCTCGAGCACGCCGAAGACGCCGGCCACGAGACCCTCGTCGATCGCCGCCAGCAGCAGCAGCATCATCGCCGCGCCGGCGTCCACGTACCAGTAGGGCACGGGCCAGACGATCTCCTCGCCCGCCCGCAGCTTGTCGGGCTGCCGGTAGCGCTCGTGGTAGTCCTCCTCGCGCGTGCAGACGACGATGTGCACCGGCGCGCGGGAGATCCAGGCCTCGTAGCCCTTGGCGACGTACTCCTCCTCGCCCGCGAGCGCCGCGAGCGCCTCGCGCATCGCCGCGTCGGTGACGACGAGGAGCCGCTGCCCCTGGCTGAAGCCGCCGCTCGGGGCGCGGCGCACCGTGCGCACGATCCGCTCGATCGTCTCGCCCTCGACCGGCTCCGGCCGGTAGTTGCGCACCATGCGGCGGCGGCGCAGGACGTCGCGGAACTCCATCGGCCCGAGCCTAACGCCGGCGGCGCGGGCGGATGTGCCGCTCGAGCGCCGGTGAGAAGAGCACGACCACGATCAGCGCCTGGAGCACGGCCAGGCCGGCGACCTTCGAGCTCCGCTCGGCGACCAGGCCGCCGAGCGCGTACAGGAGGCCGAGCACGTGGGCGAAGCGGGCCAGCCGGAGGGCGGAGTACGACCCGCGGGCGAGGAAGAAGACGACCAGAGCGCTGAGCGCGACAGCGACCTCGGGCGAGCGGCCCGGCCCCTCGTAGGTCGGCGCGCCCGGCAGCACGCCGACCCACACGATCGAGGCGAGCACGCCGGCGGCGTACAGGCCGACGAGCGCGAGCGGATGTCCCTCGCGCCGCAGATTCCCGAGCGAGCTCAGGCCACTACCTGCGGACCGCTACTCCCACTCGATCGTGGACGGCGGCTTCGAGCTGATGTCGAGCGCGACCCGGTTCACGCCCGGAATCTCGTTGATGATCCGGCTCGAGATCGTCTCGAGCAGGTCGTAGGGGAGGCGCGCCCAGTCGGCGGTCATCGCGTCCTCCGACGTGACCGCGCGAATCACGATCGGATACGCATACGTGCGCTCGTCGCCCTGCACGCCGACCGAGCGGATCGCGGGCAGCACGGCGAACGACTGCCAGAGCCCGCGGTAGAGCCCCGCCCGACGGACCTCCTCCTGGAGGATCGCGTCGGCGGCCCGGAGGATCTCGAGGCGCTCGCGCGTGACCGCGCCGATGATGCGGATCGCAAGCCCGGGGCCCGGAAACGGCTGGCGCCAGACCATCCGCTCCGGCATGCCGAGCTCCTCGCCGACGCGCCGTACCTCGTCCTTGAACAGCAGGCGCAGCGGCTCGACCAGGTCGAAGTCCACTTCCTCTGGGAGGCCGCCGACGTTGTGGTGCGACTTGATCATCGCCGCGACGCCTTCCGTGCCGCCCGACTCGATCACGTCGGAGTAGAGCGTGCCCTGGACGAGGTGGCGCACGTCGCCGAGACGCCCGGCCTCCTCCTCGAACACGCGGATGAACTCCTCGCCGATGCGCCGGCGCTTCTCCTCGGGCTCCTCGACGCCGTTCAGCCGCTCGAGGAAGCGATCCTGCGCCTGCACGTGCACGAGCGGCACGTGGAAGTGGCCCCCGAACGTCTCGACCACCTGCTCGGCCTCGTTGTGACGCAGCAGGCCGTGGTCGACGAAGACGCACGTCAGCTGGTCGCCCACCGCCTTGTGTACGAGCAGCGCAGCGACCGCCGAGTCGACGCCGCCGGAGAGGGCGCAGAGCACTCGCTCCGACCCGACCTGCTCGCGGATGCGCTCGACCTGCTCCTCGATCACCGCCGCCGCCGTCCAGGTCGGGGGCGCGTCGGCGACGCCGTAGAGGAAGTTCTTGAGCAGGTCGGTGCCGTACGGGGTGTGCACGACCTCGGGGTGGAACTGGACGCCGTAGAGGCCCCGCTCCGGCTCCTCGAAGGCTGCGATCGGCGTCGATGGCGAGCCGGCGACCACTCGAGCGCCCGCGGGCGGGGCGACGACTGAGTCGCGATGGCTCATCCAGACCGTCTGCTCTTCCGGCAGCCCCCTGAAGAGCGCGCCGGTCGCAGCCCGGAGCGCGGTCTTGCCGAACTCCGAGACGCCGGTGCGGTCGACCCGGCCGCCGAGCTCCAGCGCCATCAGCTGCATGCCGTAGCAGATGCCGAGCGTGGGGATGCCGAGCTCGAAGATGCCGGGATCCACCCGCGGCGCGCCCTCGGCGTAGACCGAGGCCGGCCCTCCGGAGAGCACGACCGCGAACGGGCGGCGGGCGCTGAGCTCCTCGGCGGTGATTGTGTGACCGACGAGCTCCGAGTAGACGCGGCACTCGCGCACGCGCCGCGCGATCAGCTGCGAGTACTGACCGCCGAGGTCGAGCACGAGCACCGGCCGCTCCTCGGGCGCCGGCTCCGGCACCGGCACGCGGACGACCTCAGCGCCGATAGTTCGGCGCCTCCTTGGTGATCGTCATGTCGTGCGGATGGCTCTCGCGCAGGCCGGCGCCGGTGATGCGCACGAACTGTGCCGCCTTCAGCTCCTCGATCGTGGCAGCGCCGCAATACCCCATCGCCTGGCGCAGGCCGCCGACGAGCTGGTAGAGGATCGGCGCGAGTGGACCCTTGTACGGGACGCGGCCCTCGATTCCCTCGGGCACGAGCTTGTCGACGTCCTCGACGTCGCCCTGAAAGTAGCGGTCCTTCGAGAACGAGCGCGCCTTCATCGCGCCGAGCGAGCCCATGCCGCGGTATTCCTTGAACCGCTCGCCGTGAGCGACGATCACGTCGCCCGGGGCCTCGTCCGTGCCGGCAAGCATCGAGCCGAGCATGACCGTGTCCGCGCCGGCGGCGATCGCCTTTGCGATGTCGCCCGAGGACGTGAGCCCCCCGTCGCCAATCACGGGAACGCCGTGCTCCGCCGCCGCACGAGCCGCGTCATACACCGCGGTCACCTGGGGGACGCCGACGCCTGCGACCACGCGCGTCGTGCAGGCAGAACCGGGACCTTGTCCGACCTTGACACTGTCCGCGCCGGCCTCGATCAGGGCGCGGGCGCCGTCCCCGGTGGAGATGTTGCCCGCGATCAGCTCGACGTCGAGCTCGTCCTTCAGCCGCCGGACGACCTCGAGGACGCCCTGCGAATGGCCGTGCGCCGTGTCCACGACGAGCGCGTCGGCGCCGGCCGCGGCGAGCGCCTGTGCGCGCTCGAGTGCGTCCGGGCCCACGCCGACAGCGGCACCCACCCGCAGGCGCCCGCGCTCGTCCTTCGTCGCGTGCGGGTACTCGATCCGCTTCCGGATGTCCTTGACGGTGATCAGCCCCTTGAGGACACCGTCCGAGTCGACGACGGGCAGCTTCTCGATCCTGTGCCGGTGCAGGATCGCCTGCGCCTCCTCGAGCGTCGTGTCGACCGGCGCGGTGACGAGATCGCCGGCGGTCATGAGCGCGGACACGGGCTGCGTGACGTCGCGCTCGAAGCGGAGGTCGCGGTTCGTGAGGATGCCGACCAAGCGGCCGTCGGCGCCGGCGATCGGGATGCCCGAGACCTTGTAAGAGGCCATCAGGGCCAGCGCGTCGGCGACCGACGCGTCCGGCGGCAGCGTCACTGGCTCGACGATCATGCCCGACTCGGAACGCTTGACCTTGTCCACCTCTGCCACCTGGTCGGCGATCGAGAGGTTGCGGTGGACGACGCCCAGACCGCCCTCGCGCGCGAGCGCGATCGCGAGCCGCGCCTCGGTAACCGTGTCCATCGCGGCCGAGACCACCGGGACGGCGAGCTCGATCGAGCGCGTCAGGCGCGTCCGGGTGGAGATGTCGTTCGGGAGCACGGCGGACTCGGCCGGCACGAGCAGCACGTCGTCGAAGGTGAGCCCCTCCTTTGCGAACTTCCGCTCGAGCGCGAGCAGACGATCGAGCTCGACGCGCCCGAGCTCCAGACTCACCTCTGCCTACCGCCTCTCAACTGGGCACCGATGGTAACACCGGCCCCCGACGATGCACCCGGCTTGTGACTCGGTGTTGTCAGGCGCTCGAGGGCACCGCCTGCAGCTCCTCCACGCGCACGCCGCCGACGAGCCGCCCCGCCTCGCGCGGGTCGAACCGACCGGCTCCGAGCTCGAGCGTCGCGGCCG
>JBOHAW010000238.1:0-4874 GCA_050697975.1 Gaiellaceae bacterium | reverse complement strand
CCTCGAGGTTACGCCAGAGACCGTGCTTGAGCTCGCGCTGCTGCAACTCGGTGAGCTCCATCCGCACACCTTCGATCGCCGTGTCGAGGCAGCGCCTGAGAAATGCGACTGCGTCCTCGATCCGGTCGGGCTCGAGGCGTTCGACTCCCAGCTCTTTTGGCAGGCCGGAATAGAAGCGGAACAGCACCTGGTGCGCGATCGACCCGCGGAGGCGCGCGTCCACCTCGGGGTCGATCGTCTTGGGGTCGATCAGGCGCTCGAGGAACCAGATCGACGAACAGTCCGCGAAGCGCTCGAGCTCCGTGACGCCGAACGTCGCGCGCGCGCGCAGCTCGGCGAGAACCTGCGGATGCGTCAGCCGCGTCGACCGTTCGAAGGCTCGAAGAGCGCGCCCGAGTCGCCGTTCCCAGCCGTTCGCGGAGGCAATGGCCTCGGCCCCGGAACGGTCGTCCGCGGCGCGCAGGGCGACCGCGCGCAGTCGCTCGCGCTCGCTCGGCGCGTCCTCGAGCGACCAGGTCAGCTGGGAGAGCGGCCGCCGCCGCGTCCAGCGCGCGACGTCCTCCGGCGGGAAGAGCGCTCGCGTCTCCTCCCAGAAGGGGCTCGCCTGGCGCGGGCTGCCCTCGTCGGAGGCGGCCTCCCGCACGAGCGCGAGCCGGCGGGTCGCACGCGTGCAGGCGGTGTAGAAGAGGTAGCGCTCGCGCGCGATCGGATCTGGGCGGACGAGACGCGCGCGCGAGCGGTGGTCGAGGTCGCGGCGCGCGTCGTCGTCGAGGAAAGGCGAGACGGAGGTCCTGCGCGGGAGGCTCCCCTCCTCCAGTCCGAGCACGAAGACGACCTCGTATCGACGCGTGCGCGCGCGCAGCAGATCGACGACGGACACGCGGCCGGCCTCGCCCGCCCCCGAGAGACGGACGGACGCTCGCTCGAGCGCCGCTGCGACGTCCTCGCGCGAGAGCGTCCCGCCGAGATCGAGCCAGCCCTCGAGCTCGCCGAGCAGCCGCAGCACCTCCTCGTAGGCCCTCAGGTCGAGCCGGGAGTCCTCGCCTACCGGCGGCGACTCGAGCCCGTGAGCCGCTCGCAGCATCGAGGCGGCGAGCCCGCGCACCGCGGCGAGCGGCGACTGCGCGGCGCGCAGGGCGTCCACGTGCGGCAGCGGCTGGCCGCGCAGACGCAGCGTCTCCTCGAGGACGCGCTCCCGGGTGTGGATCGCGCGGCCGCGCAGGCGGCCCTCGAGAAAGTCGACGTGTGCGCGCGCGAGGCCCGAGTACGGCGTGCGCAGGTAGCCGTAGAGGTCGCGACGGCCGCCGTCGAGCCACTCGAACCGGAGCAGGGCCAGCAGGGCGTGGCCCAAGCCGGTCTGTCCGAGCCGGACCCTGCCTTCGGCTGCGTAGGGGATGCCGAGCGTGCCGAACGCCGTCTCGAGCGGCGCCCGCCAGCGCTCGAGCGAGGGGCAGACGACCGCGATCTCCTCCGGCGGCGTGCCGCCGCGGACGAGCTCGAGGATCTCCTCGCCCACCAGCTCGAGCGCCCCTCGCGGGCCGGCGCCCTCGAGCCAACGCAGCGCTCCCTCGAGGGCTGGAGCCGGCGGCAGCGACGTGTCGGCGAAGAGGCCGCGCTCGAGGTGGGCGAGAGCCGGATGCGCGTACTCGGCGGAGCGGGCCGCCAGCGACTCGATCCGGCCGTCCGCGAGCGCACCGAGGTCGGAGGCGGTCCGCTCGAGCGACGCGAATGCGGCGCGGCCGGGCTCGTAGGGAAGCGAGACGGTCACGTCGGCGCGGCCGGCGAGCGCCTCGAGCAGGCGCCACTGGGCGGCGGTGAGATCCTCGAACCCGTACGCGAACACCGGGTTGCCGCTCCAGGCCTCGAGCGCGCCGGCGACGCGCTCGGCCGCGTGGCCGCGCTCGAGCTCCGCGTCCCAGAGCCCGAGGCGGTCGAGCTCCCCGCGGTAGGAGCCATAGAGCAGCGCCAGGTGCCCGGCGAGGTCGTCGGGCTCGAGCAGCCCCGACTCGAGCTCGGCGATCGTGGAGGCAAGGGCGTCGGCGAAGCCCGCGAAGCGCGCCGAGGCTCCGAAGCCGTTCAGCGACGTGGCCGCGACCGCACGGCGGAGGATCAGCGCCCGCTGCGCTTCCGTGGCGACCGGACGGCTCGAGCCCCCGTCCCGGGCAATTCGCTCGAACAGGTCGTCGAAGGTACCGATCGAGCCTCCGAGGAGGGCCGCACTCCGGCGCAGGAGGTCACGCTCGACACGCTCGACGTCCGGCCGGTTCGGCACGATCAGGACCGGCTCGCGGTCGAGCGCCGCGAGGTAGCGATCGAGGAGCAACGCGACCTTGCCGGCGTTCGCCGGTCCGGCGAGGAGCGTCAGACCCATCGTCCTATCGTAGTGCCGGGCCGGGACGGCTCAGGGCCGCGCCCGGCGCGCTTCGTGGAAAGAGCGTGAAATGCGACGGGGCGGGTCGCCCCGCCCCAGTGTCGCTACGCCGCTGCCTTCGGGCGGCGGCCGCGACGAGCCGCGGCGTGACCCGGCATCTTGCCGGCGCAATCGTCGCAGAGGTCCGCCTGGCGGGCGCCGCGCCGCGCGTCCGTGAAGGACATGCGCAGCGTCGCGCCCTTGCCCTCGCCGACCTCTCTCCCACAGCTATCACACACGAGCACCGTCTTTCGGGCCAACGCTATTCCTCCTTCAAAGGGGGTTCGAGGACGTCACTCTACCCCGAATGGCTGGAGGAATCTAGGCGGAAAGGCGCGCACGCCGTATTCGCCACGATCGCAGCAGGCTGAGGAGTGCCTGTTCCTCGCGATCGAGATTGATATCCCTGGCGCCGACGACGCGCAAATGCCGCGGGCGAAAATCGTCGATGGTGCGGCCGTCGAGGTACTGCTCGACGACGGCCGGGCTGACGTACGACGCCCGTGCGACCGCCGGCGTGTTCCCGAGCCGGTCGGCTACGGTGCGCATTACCGCGGCAACCGATCGTCTCGCCTCGGCCTCTGTTTCCGGCAGGCCCCGCTCCGCGAACCCGATCGCGGCGAGTAGCGTTCCTCCCCACGTGCGGAAGTCCTTGGCGGTGAACTCCTCGCCGAGGTAGATCCGCACATAGTCGTTCAGCCGCGTTCCGCTCAGGTTGCAGAGGTCTCCCTCCCACTCGTAGCGGAAGAGCCGCCGGCCGCCCCGGACTGCAAGCAGCTCCTTGATCACGCCGGCAAGCTCGGCGTCGGCGACGGCGGTGTGCACCCAGACCTTGTGCTTTCCGCGGTAGCGAAAGGCGATGCGGCTGCCGCGCACCAAGACGTGGCGCTTCGAGAGCGTGGTGATGCCGAAGGTCTTCGAGGTCTTCGCGTAGCGATCGGAACCGACGCGAAACCAGCCGATGTCGATCAGGCGCAGCGCGACCGCGCTGATGCGCTCCCGGTCGAGGCCCTCGTGATCCATGTGCGTCGCCATCGCCTCCCGCAGGGCCGGAAGCCGCTCCGCGAAGAGAATGAGCCGGTCGTATTTCGCCTGCTCCTGCGCCGCGCGAAACTCGGGGTGGTAGAGGTACTGGCGGCGCCCGGCTGCGTCGAGCCCCGTCGCCTGGAGCTTCGCTCCCGGGCGCGGCGAGATCCAGACGTCGCGCCACGCAGGAGGGATCACGAGCGCCTCTATCCGGGCGATCCTGTCGGGATCCGTGATTCGATCCCCGTGCGAGTCGAGATACCGAAACCGCCCTCTCGACCCCGCACGCCGCCAACCCCCTGTGCGTGCCACGCTGCCACTGTTACCGCGGAGGGGCGGCGTTAATCCGGGCATAGAATGCCGCGATGGACACGAGGACGATCGTCGTGCTCGAGGGGGACGAGACCGGCCAGGAGCTGCTCGAGGAGGCGCTGCGCGTCCTCGCGCCCGACGTGATCGGACTCGAGCTCGAGTTCCCTCGCTACGACCTTTCGCTGGAGCGCCGGCGCGAGACGCAGAACGGGATCGTCCACGAGGCGGCGACCGCAATCCGGGAGGCAGGGCTGGGGCTGAAGGCGGCGACGATCACGCCCGAGGGCCGGGACGACGTCGGGTCGCCGAACCGGATCCTGCGCGAGGAGATCGGCGGGCGCGTGATCGTTCGCACCGGCCGGCGCATCCCCGGCGTCGTGCCCCTCGGCGGCGTGCACGCCCCGATCTCGATCGTGCGCATGGCGGTCGGCGACGCGTACGGAGCGAAGGAGTGGCGCGAGGGCGAAGGCGACGACGAGGTCGCCTTCCGGACCGAGCGGATCGAGCGGCGCATCTGCAAGTCGGTCGCCGAGTTCGCCTTCCGCCAGGCCGAGCGCACCGGCGCGAAGGTCTTCGGGGGCCCGAAGTACACGGTCAGCCCCACCTACGAAGGCATGCTCAAGGAGGAGATGGACGTGGCGGCCGAGCGCCACCCCGACGTCCCCTACGAGCCGCAGCTGATCGACGCCACGTTCGCCTTGCTCGTGGCCTCGACCGGAGCGCCGCTCGTGATCCCGGCGCTCAACCGCGACGGCGACATCCTCTCCGACCTCGTGCTGCCACTCTTCGGCTCGATCGCCGGCTCCGAGTCGCTCGTTGTCGCTTTCGGAGTGGACTATGTACCCGACGTCGTGCTCGCGGAGGCCGCGCACGGCACGGCGCCGAGCCTGCAGGGCAAGAACGTCGCGAATCCGCTCGCGATGATCCTCGCTGCCTCGGCGCTGCTGACGTTCGCGGGCGAGGAGGCGTCAGAGGCGGCGCGCGCGATCCGCGAGGCTAGCCTCGAGGCGGTCGCCGACGGCGTACGTACGGCGGATCTCGGAGGCCATGCGTCCACGACCGAGTTCACCGACGACGTGCTTCGCCGCGTGCGGGCTAAGCTCGAAGTATGGGCAACGCTCTGAGC